>CALFWI010000001.1 GCA_937928615.1 uncultured Saprospiraceae bacterium
ATTTATCTATATTTTTATCCACTTAAAAGTAGCCGATAGTTCGTATTTTGAAACAAAGTCGGTGTTCTTTCCTTATACTATTTAAGTTATACTAATATATTAAAGCAAATTCCTTTGCGCTCGTTGGTTATTTCTTTGCTGACACTAACAATTAACGTCCAATGGACACCTAATTAACAAAGACAGCAAATACTTTGGAAGTATCAACTAGGTATAGTAAATTGCACTCAAAATTAGATAGAAATACTATGCAAAAAAATTTGTCAGAATTATTTGGTTCGCATCCTGAACTAGAGCAAAAATTTGTTTCTCTTTTTATTAAGACCTTAGAGAAAAGTAATCAACCAGGTTTTGATTATATTGAGTTCAAACAATCTCTGGGCGTCATGGCAAAAATGAATATCGACGAAAGCACGGCTATTCGTTCCGCTTTTGCTACAGCCTCAACAGTTGGTTTGACGAAGAAGAAGTTGATGGAATCTGCTAATTATTACGCTCAAGTTATCAATCAAGAAAAAGAGCATTTCGATGCTGCCTTAGCTAAGCGCATCAATCAGAAAGTAGGCGGAAAAGTAAAAGAAGTAGAAAAGTTAAAGGAGCAGATTATCAAATACAACGAAAAAATAGCACAACTGAGCGCGCAAATCGAAAAGCATCAACACACCATTGATACTGCCGACGAGCAAATTCAAGCAGAAAAAGAAAAAATTATTGGTACCCAAAATAATTTTGAACGTACCCATGAAAATTTTATCGAGCAGATAAAAGCAGATATAGAGAATTTTAATACTTATCTTTAAATCCGTTACCAATTACCTGTTACCCGTTGCCTGTTATCAACAGACAGTTTGGTAACTGGCAACTGGTAACTGGCAACTTACAACATATGGCAGATTTTGCTGAATTTAGACCACAAGAGACCAAAAAATCTTTTTGGCAACGCCCTGAAGGAGTCACAGGCGCTATCTTTCTATTAGGTGTCGCCGCTGGTGTTGGGTATCTACTAACAACGGGTATTCTTACCACCATTTTAGGAAACATCCTTTATTTGAGTGCTACCTTAATGGTTTTAGCAGCTATTGTATATATGGTTTTAGACCCTAAAATGCGGGGTTTAGTTAGTTATATGTATAAGAGTGTGATGCGTTCTATTACGGGTTGGTTTGTGACGATAGACCCAATTGGCATTCTAAAAAATTACACGGATGATTTGCAAGATAATTTAGGAAAGATGAGTCAACAAATTGGGGCTTTGCGAGGACAGATGCGGAAGATGAAGGACATCATGACCAAAAATAATAAGGACATTGACATGAACCTAAAGTTGGCCAATCGAGCGCAAACTCAAGGGAATCAGAAGCAATTATTATTATCTACTCGAAAAGCAGCGAGATTAAAGGAAAGCAATGGCAAGTATGGCAAGCTCCATAAAAAAATGGAAGTCATGTACCGTATTTTGACAAAAATGTATCAGAACTCTGAAATTCTCTTGGAAGATACCAAAGACCAAGTGATGATTAAAGAACAAGAACATAAGGCAATTAAAGCTTCTCATTCTGCGATGAAATCTGCGATGAGCGTGATGTCAGGCGACCCTGATAAAAGAGCCATGTTTGACGCAGCTATGGAAAATATAGCAGATGATGTCGCAAACAAGGTAGGAGAAATGGAAACTTTTATGGAGATGTCTTCTAATTTCATGAATTCCATTGATTTACAAAATGGTGTTTTTGAAGAAGATGGTATGAATATGTTAGAAGAATGGGAAAAGAAAAGTACCCTTATGTTAATGGAAGGAAGTGATATAGAAGGACTAGATTTAAACAGCGACCGCCCAGCTATTCGACCAGAACAACGTTCTACCGGTAGTGGGAATCAATATGATAATTTATTTGGGTAAATAACGGTTCTGACGGTACACGGCAAACGGTGTATGGTTAAGGGGTCTTATAAGTGAATAAAGCATTCCATTTATCAGTTCATTCAACTAAAAAAGCCAAAAGAAATAAACATTTCCTTTGGCTTTTTTTATTACTCAAAATACTAATCAACTTATCCCAGATAAGATTTCAAAGCATTTCGATTATACGATTTACGCAAGCGACGAATCGCTCGTTCTTTAATTTGTCGAACTCTTTCTCTAGTCAAACCATATAATTCGCCAATTTCTTCAAGTGTCAGCGATTTATGGTTATTCAATCCATAATAAGAAGAAAGTACTTCTACCTCTCTAGGAGATAAAATAGATAAACCATTCTTCACTTCTTCCTTCAAAGACTGATCCATTAATCGACCATCAGGTGTCATATCTTGTGAACTAGAAATAACATCCAACATCGTAGAATCTCCATCTTCACCACTAAGTGGTGCATCTACAGATAAATGTCGGCCATTTCCTTTCAACATATTAGAGATTTCTTTGGCAGTCATCCCTAATACTTCTGCTAACTCCTCATTAGTAGGTTCTCTTTCAAATTTTTGAACAAAGGACAAATAAGCCTCATTCACTTTATTATAAGAACCAACCTTATTGAGTGGTAACCGAACAATTCTAGAATATTCTACAATGGCTTGTAGGATGGATTGACGAATCCACCAAACGGCATAAGAAATGAACTTAAAGCCTTTAGTTTCATCAAATCTCTTGCCAGCCTTCATCAGACCAACATTTCCTTCATTGATTAAATCACTTAAGGAAAGTCCTTGATTTTGGTATTGTTTAGCAACAGACACTACAAAACGTAAATTAGCTTTAGTCAAACGTTCTAATGCAGCTTCATCACCGCCTCGAATACGACGCGCCATTTCCGCTTCTTCTTCTGCATTAAGCATGGATATCTTACCAATATCATTTAGATACTTATCCAAAGCAAGACTTTCTCTCGTCGGTATCTTATTGGTAATTTTAAGTTGACGCAT
>CALFWI010000002.1 GCA_937928615.1 uncultured Saprospiraceae bacterium
CAGGAGACGACGAGATAATCCTATCAAGTCTGGATACTTTGATATATCGGAAATTTTTTAAGCATGTTAAAATCGCCAAAATACGCCAAAAAATTCTTGAACTGGTTTATTAAAAATGAACTAGCAGAAGAAGTCATGGGCGATTTGGAAGAAAAATTTGAAGCGTATTTAAAGCATAAATCACCATTCAAAGCAAAAGTCAATTATTGGTATCAAACCCTAAATTACTTACGCCCTTTTGCCATCAGAAATAATTTAATCACGGACACCAATCCATTTTTTATGTGGCGACATCATTTAAAAATAAGTTTCCGAAATTTTCAGAGAGAACGCAGCACTTTCTTAATCAATCTAATCGGTTTATCGACAGGTTTGTCTTGTACTTTATTGATTGCGCTGTGGGTAATGGATGAATTAAAATTTGATAGATTCCATGAAAAAGATGCTCAATTATACCAAGTCTTGCAGCATATTCCTGTCAATGAAAATGATGTATTGACTTGGGAGTGGATGCCAGGAATTCTAGCCCCTACTTTGAAAGAAGAAATGCCTGAAGTAGAATTTGCCGCCCATGTAACTTCCCTTGGTAGTAAAGGCATTATTGTAAAAGAGGACATCCGTTTTCAAGCCAAAGAACGATATGTTAGTCCTGACTTTTTTGAATTGTTTTCTTACAAAATTATTGAAGGAGATAAATCAACTATACTACAAGACAAAAAATCAGTTGTCTTGACCAAAGATTTAGCCATCAAGCTTTTTAAGACTACCAAAAATGTAGTCGGACAAACGATAGAGTGGGAGCGAAAATGGCGGGAAGTAGGCGGTCAATTTATCGTTTCCGCAATTATTGAGAATCCGCCCATTCATTCAACTTTACCATTTGAACTGTTGTTCTCCTATGATTTTTATGTAGAAAACAAACCTGATTTATTGGAATGGAAGAATAGCGACCCGCTAACTTTTATAACCTTAAAAGAAGGAACAGATGTCAAACAATTTGACCAAAAAATAGCGGGGTTGATTCAAAGGAAAAAAACAGACGGAGAAAAAGAGGTACTATTTACTAGAAAATATGGGGACAGATATTTGTATGGGAAGTACGAAAACGGAGTACAAGCTGGTGGTAGAATTACTTATGTGCGCCTATTTTCGATTATAGCCTGTTTCATTTTATTGATAGCCTGTATCAATTTCATGAATTTATCAACCGCTAAAGCAACTCGACGCCTAAAAGAAGTAGGCGTTAAAAAAGCAATTGGTGCAGATAGAAAAGCTTTAATTTCCCAATATTTAAGTGAGTCTTTTTTAGTCACCTTTATTGCTTTAGGATTGGCGCTAGTTTTTGTAAAATTAGGCATGCCCACTTTTAATGAGATAACAGGAAAAAGCCTTGTTCTAGCATGGAATACCCCCTTAGTATTAGCTGGTTTAAGCATCACTTTATTAACAGGTTTAATTGCAGGTAGTTATCCAGCACTTTATTTATCGGGGTTTGATCCTGCGAGTATTTTCAAAGGAAAAACGATAAAATCTGTTGGGGAATTATATGCTCGAAAAGGCTTGGTTGTGTTTCAATTTGCCTTATCTATTATCCTGATTGTTGCGGTTGTCGTTGTTTATGAACAAATTCAATTGATTCAAAATAAAAATTTAGGCTATGAAAAAGATAATATTATTGTCTTGCAAAAAAGAGGCAATTTAGAGCAAGATTTAGCCACTTTTTTAAATGAAGTCAAAAAAATTGGAGGGGTCGTTAATGCGTCTACTATTGATGGAAATTTAATGGGCAATTATGGCTATACTACGAGTATGCATTGGGAAGGCGATGACCAAGAAAATAATCCTATTCGATTTGGAACTATGATCGTCGGCAAAGATATTATAGAGACCTTAGGCATGGAATTATTGGCAGGCAAAAACTTTACGGAAAGTAATGATTTTGGGGCTTATATTTTTAATGAAGCCGCTATCAAGGCAATGGGCATGAAAGACCCAATTGGGAAAACAGTTAAACGAAGAGGAGACGAGCATCGAATTATTGGCGTTGTTAAAAATTTCCATTTTGAATCCCTTTATGAAGCAGTCAAACCCTGTTATTTAAGGTTAGGTAATTATGGCAATAACATTTTGGTAAAAATTAAAGCAGGGCAAGAACAGGCAACTTTGGCAACGCTAAAAAAATATTATGGCGACTTTAATCCTGATTTGCCTTTCGAATTTCGGTTTTTAGAGGAGAATTATCAGCAATTGTATGCCGCAGAGCAGCGGGTAGCGACCTTATCTAAATGCTTTGCAGGCATCGCTATTTTGATTTCATGTTTGGGTTTATTTGGTTTGGCAGCGTTTACGGCTCAAAGGCGGAAAAAAGAGATTGGGATTCGGAAAATATTGGGCGCAAGTACTTTAGGAATTGCACGGTTGTTAACTGGTGATTTTACTAAAATGGTGATGATTGCGATTTTTATTGCTTTGCCCATTAGTTATTTATTGGCTGAAAATTGGTTGACTAATTTTGCTTTTCGCATCGACCTACAATTTTACTTTTTTATCCTAGCAGGCTTATCCGCGTTATTAATTGCTTGGTTAACGGTGAGTTTGCAAACCATTCGAGCAGCTAGAATGAACCCTGTAGATTCTTTAAAATCAAATTAAGCATATCTATAGCTAGCGTGATTTCTTTTTTAACCTTTATTAAACAATGAAGAACTACTCCATTTTCACTTTATTAATTCTATTAACATTAGGTTATAGATGTACTCAAGTAGAGAACGACTTAGTAGAAAAATTATTGAAAGTCGATGCAATATTTGCTGATTGGGAAGGACAACGCCCTGGTGGCGCAGTAGGTATTTTACAAGACGGAGCACTAATTTATGAGCGATATTTTGGAATGGCGAATATGGAAAAAAAGGAACCATTTTCTACAAAAACAATTACAGACATTGGTTCTATATCCAAACAATTTACCGCTATGTGTATTGCCCTTTTAGAAGAAAATGGACAGTTGGACATAGAAGAAGACATTCGGAAATATTTACCCAAACTACCTAAATATAGCACAACCATCAAAATAAAACACTTATTATTTCATACAAGCGGCATCAAAGACCAAGAAGAATTAATGCTATTAAAAGGACTAGAACCTTATGGAGCGTATATGACCAATAAATTTGCCTTGAGTCTTATTTTTAAGCAAAAATCATTGAACTTTCCACCTGCCACAAAATACGAATACAGCAATGCCAATTATGTGTTACTAACAGAAATAATAAAAAGGGTAAGCGGTCAACCATTAGACATTTACGCAAAGGAGCATATTTTCAAACCGCTCGGAATGGAACATACTTTCTTTAATCTAAACCAAGGGGCAGATTTTCCTTTAAAAGCTATTGGTTATATGCCTAAAGAAAATGGGTTTGAAAAGGCATTTTATGAAACCCATGTAATTGGGGATGGCGGCGTCTATACTACCCTCAAAGATATGGTACTTTGGGATGCTAATTTTTATCAAAATCAACTAGGGAAAGCAGCAAAATCCTTAATAGAACGAATGAAGTATCGAGAAAAATTAGCGAATGGAACACCAAACAATATGGCTTTTGCTCAGATAAATACCATGCATCATTTTGGTAAGGAAAGTTGGTCGCATGGCGGCGGTGGCGGCGGTTATCGAAGTTTTTACATCCGCTTGGAGGATGCTAAATTTAGCGTAATTATTTTGAGTAATGCGGATAATAGTCACTCCTTTGATAAGGCAAATCAGGTAGTTAATTTATTTTTAGATAATAGAGGGAATCAAATAAATCAAGAACAGGAAAGTATTGCTAAAAAAGCGGTTGAGTCCATAAAAGTTAAAGAAAGCGCAAAGCAAAGTTTTAATGGATTTTATATCAATGAAGAACGACTTTTAGTAATTGAAATTCAAATTGATGGAGCAAATAATCAATTTATTATCAACTGGTTAGATGGAAATGAGGAAGGTTATCGGGCGTTGTTAATAGCAGACAATATCATTGCAGAGCAAGAAGATATAAATTACCAATACGAACTTTCAAATAACCAAAAAGAATTGGTTCATAAAATCGGCGGACGGACGGATATCATTTTCCGAAAGTTATTCGCTCCCATAACAGATTTGACGGAATATGAAGGCAATTATTATTCCGAAGAACTAGACCATAAAATAAATCTGACTTCTTCTGAACAGTTTTTGGAATCCTCTAATCCCTATTTAACCAAACTAACACCAATTGCCGAGGATAAATTTTTAGACAAATCATCAAAGGCTATTATTTCCTTTGAAAGAAATCTAGCCAATCAAATTACTAAACTGAAAGCCGATATTCCAAGGGGCGATAGAAGTTTGCGGAATATGGCTTTTAATAAAGTAATTGAATAAAATTATAGGATATTGAAATTGATACCGCAACCACCAAAATACGCCCAAAAATTCCTCCGCTGGTTCCTCAAAGAAGAACTAGAAGAGGAAGTAATGGGTGATTTGGAAGAAAAATTTGAGCAAAATTTAAAACAGAAGTCGCCATTCAAGGCAAAAGCCAATTATTGGTACCAAACGCTTAATTATCTAAGACCTTTTGCCATTAAAAATACGGTACTTACCCAGTTAAATCCATTTTTTATGTTTCGACACAATTTTAAAATTAGCTTTCGTACCCTTTGGAGAGACAAAGGTTTTTCTTTGATTAATAT
>CALFWI010000003.1 GCA_937928615.1 uncultured Saprospiraceae bacterium
TTTCCAAAATTTTACCGACCCCATTAAATTTACTGATAATGTAATCCCCTGCCGTTTTCCCAATTTGATAATTATCGGCCCCAACGAAAGCGGTATAGTTTTCTGAATTGACCTTTCGGTCAATTAAAATAACGGGAATACCGCTGTTATACACTTCTTCCACTATAGCCGTAAGCGGTTCTGTTTCATTGGGTGCTACGATAAGCAGGTCAATTCCTTGGTCCACCAATGCCCGAATCTGATTGATTTGTGTTTCACTTGAATTCCCTGCGACGGCCATTTCAAAAGCGACTTCTGGATGAAAAGACAATTCCATCTGCATCTCTTGCTCCATCATTTCCCGCCAAGGGTCATTGCAACATTGGGAGAAACCAATGCGAAATTTTTTAGCTTCCGTTTTTTGATTACACGCGGTGATTTGCAGGAGCATCAAAAAAATGAATGGATAGAAAAGTAAGTACTTCATGAATAAAACTTTCGTTTTTTATACAAACGAAAATTACTGCTTTTCTGTGAATTGGGCTTTTAAAATTGGTTCATTTACTTTTGATTTTGGTTCATATTGGGGTATTGGGAGTTTAATGTTCTTATTTAGTTTAATTAAAACCTAAAAATCGGGTGGCTATAAAGCAGGATACTTGATTTTATACGTTAGTAGCGTTCGATTGGAAATTCATAGATAACGGCTCACTGCCCTACTGCACTATAATCGTATGTTCCACCACATTATCTGCATCCTCCCCATCTCCGTCAGCCCCATCATGCCCGTCACTATCTCCTTCCAATTGCAAGTCCGTCGTTGCTGCTCTTAAAATATACGTTCCAGGTTCGCTGATAGTAATATTTTCCGCCGTAAAAGTAAATTCGTTAGGGACATGTGCATGTCGCTCTACTAGATTTTTTACCTGATTTCCAGCAGCGTCTAGAATTTCTACTTTTATGTTATGGATAATATTTTCTTTACGCGCATAATCTACTTCAACATTAAAATTTTCACCTGCTACTATAGTGGCATTATTAGCAGGCGCAATAATTTCCACCACTACTACATATTCAACATCCTCTTCCGCTTCTCGGTCGTCCCCACAACTTATGGTTAAACAAGCAACAGCGATTAATGTCATTAATAATATGGGGAGTGATTTCCAGTTTTTCATAATACAAATCTTTGGTTATTAAATACAATTTATAAAATTACCTATTTTGCCTTAGCTGTTTTGATACAGCGGACAACATCCTATTTTTAAAGGACAAGTTACAATTACTAACATTTAAAGAGGGGAATTATTTAAGGAATAGGCTGCAAATTGTGTCATTTTAACTGCAAGAAGTTTATAAATTATATTTTTTGTGTACATTTAGGGCACATCGAAAAACAATTAGTAATTATGACCAATTATCAAAACCAAACCTATCGCTTCTCCTTTTCTATATTAATAGTTCTAGGTACCCTTTGTCTTTCTACCCTCTGGCGCTGTACTTCGTCGAATGAACAAGGAATCCTTTCTATTGAAAAAGATGCCCATATCGTCCTTTTAGGCAATAATCTTTGTTCTAGAATGCTGAATTTTGGACATTTTGAAACCGAAATGCATTTACGCTATCCAGACAATCAGTTGTTTATTCGGAATATGTGTGATGGTGGAAATACGCCTGGTTTTAGGCCGCATTCAGGGCGATTTTCGCCTTGGGCATTTCCTGGGGCAGAAAAATTCCAAACAGAGTTAGCTAATTTTTCCAATAGTCAAGGCCATTTTGAGACGCCTGACCAATGGCTCACTAAATTAGAAGCAGACATTATTTTAGCCTTTTTTGGCTATAATGAATCCTTTGAAGGCGAAGCAGGCTTAGACAACTTTAAGGGGGAACTAGACGCATTTATTCAACATACGTCTATTCAAGCATATAACGGAGAAAGCGCCCCTCAACTGGTATTAATTTCCCCAATTGCTTTCCAAAACCTATCCGATAAATATGATTTGCCGAATGGCGAAAAGGAGAATGCTAATTTAGCCCTATATGCGGAAGCGATTAAAGAGGTGGCGGCAAAAAACAAGATCCCTTTTGTGGATGTTTTTGCGCCTTCTCAAAAATGGTTTACTACAGGAGAACAATTGACTAGTGATGGTTCGCAATTAAATGACGAGGGGTATAAAAAACTAGGGAATTTATTGGCATCAAAAGTATTTGGCGGCAAGCCCAACAATAGTCATGTACAATTGGTACACGATGCTGTAAAGGAAAAAAATTGGTTTTGGCACGATGACTATAAAAGCCCCAATGGGGTACACGTTTTTGGTAGACGATACAATCCTTTTGGACCAGACAACTATCCAGATGAAATTAAGAAAAAAGGAGAGATGACAGCGGTTAGAGATCAAGCTATTTGGCAAGCGGTGAAAGGTAAAAAAATGGACTTAGCGGCAGCTGATGCGAAAACCCATCCATTAACGCCTATTAAAACCAACTATAAACCAGGAGATTATGGCAGAGGCGAGAACAAGTATTTATACGGTCAAG
>CALFWI010000004.1 GCA_937928615.1 uncultured Saprospiraceae bacterium
CTCTGCTCTCTCAATAAAATGGTCTCTTGTCTCTGCTCTGTAATTTATAACCACTCAAAAAGAACTATTAAAATGAGCACTTATCAATTTTTAAACTTAGATTACCTAGACATGATGGCGGATGGGGATGATGATATGAAAGCTACCATGATTGAAATGTTGGTAGAAGAAATCCCCGAAGAAATGGAAAAAATGAAACAATTGTATGCTGACACTGATTGGAATGAACTGCGAGAGGTAAGTCACAAAATGAAGTCCACCCTAGGATTTGTTGGTAATGACGCTATGACCGCCGCTAATGGAGAAATAGAAGACATTGCTAAGACTGGTGGTGCAGACGGAGGAGAAAAACTACCAGAATTATTAGGCGTACTATTGACTATTTATCCAAATGCAGTAGCAGAATTAAAAACAGAATTGGCTGGATTAGCTGTTTAATCCTCCTTATTACTGTCCTATAAATAGGAAGCATTTCCATAATTCGACAGGCTACTCAATATCCAAATTAATGGTTTTATGTTATATTGCTGTATGCTTTGACAGCAATATAACGATAAAACAATATACCCATTTCCCTAAGTATAAAATCAGGTGATTATGTATAATTTCCTGTAATGCTCCATGCCTTCATATTTTTTAAATCTATAATTGTTTTAACCTACCACCAAACCTTTCCTTTTTTTGTTATATCTTTGCGCTTGATTATAATACGGTTAACCATTAAATAAAATGGTTACCTATCTTTGAAAGCAAGAGGTTCAAAAATTCCAAGACCGATTTACTAAATTTCTGGAAGGACAACTTTAATAAATAAAGATCGTCCATTTTATTTTAAAAATAAACATTCACAATTTAGCAATCGCTATTTTTTCCTCTTATAACTGATTCTACTTTTATGACAATTCTGATTTGCGAACATGAAGAGATAATGCTAACCGCTATTGAATTTAGAATGAGAAAAGCGGGTTTTAAAGTAGTTAGAGCTAAAAATGGTAAGGAAGCAGAGGAAAGAATAGCAGCAGACAAACCAGGGTTTATTGTGACCGATTTAGTACTACCAAATACAGATGTACTTGGTTTAATTAACACGGTAAGAAGCAAACAAAAGAGTGACGTGCCTATCATTATGATTACAGATTTAGACCACGCCGATGAAGTAATTTTGGAAGGCTTTAAGTTAGGGGCGAATGATTTTGTCACAAAGCCTTTTAAACCAACAGAGTTAATCTTACGGATTAAGCGTATTTTTCAAGATAGAGGCATTGTTGTCGAAAGAGAAAAGATTTCTTAAAATATAAATAAACGAACTACTAGTCAAAACGTACTAAGTAGACTACATTTAAAAGCCTGTTTTTGATAATGCTATCAATAATCAGGCTTTTTTTATTATTGATAATTAAAATTCAATTCTTTCAGAAAAAATTGAAAGTTTGTGAAAAAAGAATTATCTTGCTATAAATTAAATAATTATTCACTAAAATTTATAGCCATGAAAACTTTTTTGAATATTGATTATTGGATGCAAACAATCTTTATCGTTTTTATCTTGATAACGATTCCTTTTGTTTTTGTGCCCTTATTTTTATTGGTGTTGTTTGGTGCTTGGCAATTATTGAGCGGGGTAATCACTGTGCTTTTTTATCCAGTATTAGAACGAAAAATGTATCTAGTCAAGAGTCTAGGCTATTTAGTGTTTTTATTTGGTAGTCACTTATTGACCGAAACTCATGTAATGCCTAACTTTTTGAGTGATACGGGGATAGGATTTATTGTTTTTTGGGTGCTTATTCCTTTTGTTATTGGGCTTTGGTATTATCTGATGGTTCGTAAAGATTATCAGCAATATTGTGAAAAGCAGGAGGTACTTAGTAATACGATGGAAGCGAATAGTCCTTTGGAATGAAAGGAAAAAGTAGTTTATTAGAATAAATAGGACCATAAAAGGAAGGAAATAAGGCGATTTTTGGGAATTTTACAGCGTAGGTAACAAGTAAAATGTACCAAAAATCAACGCACTTGCTTGTATAAAAATAGTTCTTGGTAATTTGATTTCTTTGGACATCGAGTCCAAAGAAATCAAAAAAGGTTTTACAAATTTTGCCATTTAGTTTACTCCGATTTATCGGAGATACGGCAATTTTTTTTAGGTTCTTTGACATATCCCGTGAAAAATCAACTCGTCCGATGACTTTCGTCGTCGGATGAGCTGATTTTACCCATCCGACGACGCAGTCATCGGACGGGTAAAATCGTATTCCACGTGATTTGTCAGAGAACCTTTTTTTATAAAACCTCAAGATTCCAAGGTCATATTTTTTTATAATCTCCCCCTTCTTGAATTAACGACCTACTCTTTATTATACAAAGCTTTCCCAGCTTCATAATATTTATCCCCTTCGTTCCAGAAAACAGACCCATCTGTATTCCCAATTAAGCGGCAAGCGTAGACATAAGACCGAAAAAACTTAGTTAAATAGACATAATCCAACGTTTGCGGTTCATCTCCCGGTTGGTGGTAATATTTTGTAATTTCTTCATCAAAAGAAGTAAAACCAAGACTAAAAGTAGGCGCTGGCACCCCTTTTTTGGCAAAATTGACATTATCAGAACGGTCAAATAAACCCTGTTCTGGTGCTGCATCTTCCATGGCTTTCAAACCAAAAGCCGTACATGCTTGCTCAATTAAGGGTTGTGCCCCTGTTCTGGTCAAACCAATAATACTAGCTCGACTGGTGTCATTATAACCTCCATTATCACTATTAAAACAATAGACCACTTTTTCTAGCGGAATAGCGGGATGATTGGCATAATAAGCAGACCCCAATAAACCCTTTTCTTCTCCTGTAAAAAAGACAAAAATAGCAGAGCGTTTCGTTGGATATTTAGCTAAATTTTCAGCAGCAGATAACACAGTAACGCTTCCAACTGCATTATCTCTAGCTCCATTATAAATGGTATCACCTCTTTCATCTGCTCGACCAATTCCTACATGGTCATAATGGGCAGAATAAATAATGTATTCGTCTTTCAAAACAGGGTCTGTTCCTTCTACCATTCCGACTACATTATAGGTTTTAAGAATTTCTTCTTTAATCCCATCTATTTTCACCTGTGCCGTTAAACCATTTCCACCTTTTAATTGGGTAATGGCAGCTACATTACTTGCATTTACCCAGATATGCGGGAAAGCTTCTACTTCGCTATCGTCTACAATCGTTTGGGGTTGGTTAAGAAAATTGACTAAATAATTCCAAGGCAATTGAACAGAGCTATATAATTCTATCAACCCTTTTGCGCCTTTGGCTTTCGCTATTTTCAGTTTATCTGCACCTGCAAAGAACCACTGCTGTGGGTTGTCTTGTCCTTCTAAACCAGCTACTACTACTACTATTTTACCAGCGACCTCTACTTTATCAAAGTCTTCGGCAGTTCCTCGTTCCAAAAAGACCACTTCTGCTTCGGTATCTAGATTTCCACCTTTTAAACAAAGAAAGTCTTTGCCGATTTCCAGTTTTTCCGCCCCAAAAGAAATAGTACCCGCTTGAGCAGGCGTTATCTTTTTCATAGGCACTTGCTGAAAATAATCATCGAAGCCTTCTACTGGTTTTACGCCATAGCGCATCAATGAAGTCGCCAAGTATCGCCCTGCAATATTTAGTTCAGGAGAAGGCGTATCTCGGCCCGCCATTTCATCTGATGCCAAATAATAAATATGTCCTTTTATCGTATTGACATCGACGGTTTTCTTCGTTAAATCTTTGTCTGTTAGTATTGGTTGCGTTAACGCCACATCTTGTACCGTTTTACACGCACTTAATAATAGAATAGCTAATAAGCAATAGGTTAATTTATGCATCTGAAGTATTTTATAGGAATTGGTTCACGAACAAAAATAGCATTTTCATTTAAAGCTTAGGTCAATTTCAATAAAGAATTTCAGAGAATAGGGAAGTTTTGTTAATTTTAGTATACGCTGCTTGCTATCGTACTGGTAATCCCTAAACTTGTAAAACAAACAGGCAATTTGCCTATTCCATCTATCATAAACTTAAATAATGAGCCTAAAAACAGTCTTCTACTTCATCTTTGTTATCATTCCTCTCTTAACAAGTTGCGATTATGAATCCTCCCTTGTTCTAGAAAATAAGACCACAACTACCATTCAACTAAATGTAGTAGGCAATCCCATTCAGGAATATGGAGCAATAACTTTAATTAATACCCAAAATAATAAATATTTTTACGACCTAGCAGCACAAAATGAACATCCCTTAGTCCTATTAATCAACCAATCGCTTACCGTGGATAAAATCCCTTTTGATAGCTTGGAAATAATTACGAAGACAGATACCCTCCATTTAAATAGTCCAGATGAAATTTTTGAGACTATGGTAGAAAGAGGTAATCGTTATTACACCATAACTATTGAATAAAAACAAAAGGTTCTTTGACAATTTTTGCATTGCTATCAATCACGAAGTGATTAAACTATAATAACTCCGTATGAAATGCGGAGAATACTGGCAGATTCGAGTCTCACAATCCTGAAAGGATTGAACTTGTGCAAAAATTGTCAAA
>CALFWI010000005.1 GCA_937928615.1 uncultured Saprospiraceae bacterium
CGACCAAATCTTTTAATCCAGTTAAGGAAAAAGAAGCCCCTTTAAATCGCCTTGCATGGAACATCGCATCATAATACTTTGTCGCATTGACCGCCGAATTAAAGACATTAGCATTCCCTTGATTTTGATCATCAATAATAGATAGGTAATAAGGAAAACCACTGGCTCTATCATATTTATAGCCTACATGTTGGCCCATGGTTGGATTAGAGTTAATCAATAAACTAACTCTATCATCAATTCCAGCCAACAAAAGAGATAAACCACCTCCTTGACTAACCCCCATTGCACAAACATCGCCATCAAAATCTGACCTAGTCTCTAGGTAATCTATGACGTGCATTGCACCAATTAATCCATATCTATAATAAAATGTCTCTTTATTAGTATTATCATCAGGTTTATAAGCGTTTGGATCATCTTGATTAACAGGTCTATTATGAATACTAATAGAAACCGCTATCATTCCACCTTTTTCTGCACTTTCTGTATCTGCACCCGCTACCGCACTAGAAGTTCCATAAGGTGGCAAGGTAATAGAAGCAGGAAAAGGACCATTCCCTTTTGGGATAGAAATATAGCCATAAGTTCTGCGGCCTTCTATATTCGCTAAAGAAAAAGTATAAGTTGTTTGGTAAGAACTCTCATTATGGTAAGACATTTGCATGTCCATTGGCAAGCTATTTTTCAAGTTCTTTTGAGAGGCCCAGAAAGCATCAAAGTCACTTGGCTCTTCTTCTAAAGGACTAATTTCTAAAGGAGAAAAAACAGCAGAAGCCTCTCGAATGACATTATTCAAATTAACTCGACAAATAGCGACCCCCGGTTCATCTTGTCTATAAGGAATAGAAAAAGTTTGTCCTGCTACCAAGTTAATAGTCCCAGACTCAATTACTGGAGCTTGCTCATCATAAATAATTTCGTAAGTAGCTGGAGAAGAGTAAGTAGCCTTTGCTTGAAAAAAGGCAGTTTCACCTGTGTCATAGATAGCATCTGACTGATTGACTGATACTTCTAATTGAGCATAAAGCGGAAGGATGCTAAATAGTGCAAAAAAGCATACGCTAAAACGCACAAAAAAGTGTTGTTTGTTCATCTAAAGTGTCTGTTTTATCTCCTAAATAATTGGGGGGAAGTGTAAGTCTTACAAAATTTTAACTATAAGGGGGGAAAGGGTGTGATAGGATACTAATTTTGCATCGCAACTGCAAATTAGGCTATTTTAAGGATAGGTCAAAGAAATATAAGCGATTTTAGTAAGATTATTCTAAAATTTTAGCTAAGGCAGATTTATTGTTAAGCTAAAAGTAAAGGAACGGACATTTTTTTGTAGGTTTTAGCATCCGTTTCTTTGGCTAAAAAATGGTTAAAATTAAATAATTTTTAGAGTTGCTAGTTACTAGTTGTGCTACGATAACTAGCAACCCAACAAATTATAATAATTAACCCAAGTTACGGAGAATAAGGAAAAATTCAGGAACGCTCCCACTAGTCCGATTCGAGAATCCCCCTACATCCACTTGGTTGTTTTAAACATAGCCTTAGGGTAAGTAACCCCCAATTTGCAATTAAATTTAGCTTGTTCCGCAGCCGTTAAAATATCTGGTTGATGTATTTTTTCAACAGGTAAGTCTACTAATTCTGGGCACCAAGTTTTCACATAATCTCCTTTAACATCATAGCGTTTAGCCTGTTTTAAAATATTAAAATATCTATTTTCTCTAGGGTCACTGCCTACCCCAGCAATATAATTCCAATTGCCCCAATTACTACAGGGGTCATAATCAAGCAACATAGATTCAAAATAATCTGCGCCCATTTGCCAATTTACCTGCAAGTCTTTGACCAGAAAACTAGCCACATTTTGTCTACCTCGATTAGACATAAAACCTGTTAGCGCTAATTCTCGCATATTGGCATCAATAAAGGGAATACCCGTTCTGCCTGCTATCCAAACGTGTAAAAGCTGTTCGTCGTCCTTACCAATATCATTATCCAGCTTTAAAGTTCCTCCTTTCTGAAAAATAGCATTGCCGTGTTTTTTACCCATTAAACGGAAAAAATCCCGCCACAATAATTCAAAAAACAACCAATAAGTAGACTTGTTTTTAGTTCGTTCTACCTCATATTTTTTGAGTTCTTGATAAATTATTTTCGGAGAAATACACCCTTGTGCCAACCAAGGAGATAGTTTTGAAGAATAATCTGCACCAATTAATCCATTCCGAGTTTCTTTATAATTTTTAACGGCATCTGTCTCCCAAAGGTAATGTTTCAGTCGTTTCAAACCAGCCGTCTCTCCACCTTCAAATGCTAGAACCGAACGGTCATCAATAGGCGTAGTTGTATGTCCAAAAGTTGATAAATTAGGTATCTCTCCTTCGTCTAAGCGAGTACTAAGTGGTTGAAAATCTCCTTTAACGGGCGCAGCTAAAGGCGCTCTAATTTGTATATATTTCTCTACTTCCTTTCTAAAATGGGTAAAAACATCGGGTGTATGTGTGACAGGAAAAGGTAAATCTGCGGTATAATACAACATTTTTCCTCTAGAATAGCGCACTTCTTGCCCAATCTCCCATAGCTTCTTTTCTAGCTTATCTTGGACATTCACCTCCTCTTCGGTTCTTTCTCGATTACAAAAAATCCATGCACTCTTCACTTCTTGCGCCAATTCAAACAATACCTCTTCTGGTTTCCCAATTCGTACAATTAAATTACTTCCAATTGCTTTCAGCGATTGTCTTAAATCTATAATACTCTCTATAATGAATTTAGTCCGATGCGCACCTGTTTTAGGAAAACCATATTTTGTTTCACCTTGAAAAACTCGTTCATCAAAAACATAGACAGGAATCACTTCTTCGCTTGTACGCAAAGCATCCGCTAGAGCTTCATTATCATGTAAGCGCAAGTCTTGTCTAAACCAAACTATCACTCGCTTTTTTTTCATATCTTGTGGGTTCTTTTATTGGAATCCTAACAGTCTCTTTGGTCTTTTGTTGCCAATATAGAATAAAATAAGTAGGATGGAACTTTTTTTTACAAAAGTATGTTCTTATAAAGGAATTATCAAACAAATAAGTATTTCTATAATAATATAAATGAGTCATTTTCAATTACATATAGACCCAGCAATTTTAGCCAAAGAGGTCAAATTTACAATGAGTTGTAGCTCGGGAAACGGTGGACAAAATGTCAATCGGGTTGCCACTAAAGCTACCTTACATTTTTTGGTCCATCAAAGCGCCTTATTCAATAATCAACAAAAAAAACGACTTTCCGAAAAACTAAAAAATAGAATATCAAAAGAAGGATATATTGTAATTGCCAGTCAATCCTCTCGCTCTGCTTTAAAAAATAAAAAAACCGCATTGGTTAATTTATTAAATATTTTAACGACTGCATTAACTCGCCAAAAAGTACGAAAAAAAGTAAAATTACCTAGAGGGATTAAAGAGCGAAGATTGGCTAATAAAAAACGAAATTCGGAGAAAAAAGAAATGCGTCGAAAAGTTTTTTAATAACGATGAACGATGAATTCGTCAAAATTCTCATTTTTTGATAAGTGTGTCCAACGATGAAAAATAGTTGCTGATTACCGTAGAACAACTAGCAACTTTAAAATTAGCTATCCATTAATTCCGAATAACTCCACTACCCTCTCGTCTCCATAAATTCAATAGTCAGTCCTTCAATTTCTTCTAAATCAGGCACCATTTCTAAATGTACCTTTGCAATAATCGCCTTCATTCTCATTAATTTATCTGCTACTTCACTTTGCCGAATGGCTATCTGCACTTTCCCGATATTTCCAAAATCTTGATGCACCATTTCTACTTTATGTTTTTTAATCGCATTCATCACTTCACTCATAATGCTGTAATCAAAGGTGAATTGATAAATATCAGCTACCACTTTTTCGATAATTTCGCCCTTTTCTAAAGCAGCAATCGTCGATTCTTTATAGGCATTTATTAATCCAGAAGCCCCTAATAAAGTACCGCCAAAATAGCGCACCACCACTACAAAAACATTCACCAAACCAAAACTATCAATCCGCCCTAAAATGGGTTTACCTGCCGTTCCAGAAGGTTCGCCATCATCATTCGCCCTAAAATTATTGCCATCCATGCCTAATCTATAAGCATAACACCAATGCCTTGCTTTAGCATGCAGCTTTTTTACTTCCAATAAGCGCTCTTGCCAATCGGTTTCATTAT
>CALFWI010000006.1 GCA_937928615.1 uncultured Saprospiraceae bacterium
TATCGAAAGAATCGAAATCCTAAGAGATGGTGCAGCTGCACAATATGGTTCTGATGCGATTGCAGGGGTTATCAATATCGTATTAAGAAAAGGAACGAATAAATTAACGGGTTCGGTTACTGCGGGTGCTTATAATGCGAGTCCTCCTGGAACTTTTGAACCAGGATCTTCTAATATTGATGGTAATTATACAGATGTTAATGGTGTTGGAGGTACAGATACAAGAGACGATTACACTAGTTTAGATGGGGAAACTTATAAAGTGGCTGCCAACTATGGTTTTGACATTGGTTCAGATGGTGGTTTTATAAACTTTACTACAGAATATGTAAATAGAGAGAAAACGCTAAGACCTGGGGCACCTTGGAGACGAGGTATGGGAGAAGCGGAAATTAGTGGTTTTGCGGCTTTTATGAATGGAGCGATTCCTATTGGTGAAAAAACAGAGCTTTACTTTTTTGGAGGTAGAAATTACAGAGATACAGATGCTTATGCTTTTACTAGAGGGCCTGCTGCTGAAGATAATCGTTCTGTAGCTTCTTTATACCCAGGTGGATTTACACCTAGAATTACCTCTATTATCAATGATAATTCCCTTTCTGGTGGTGTTAGAAAGCAAATGGCTGGTGGCTGGAGTGTAGATTTCAATAGTACTATTGGGGAGAATGATTTCCACTATTTTATCAAAGGAACGAATAATGCAACTTTAGGAGATGCTTCTCCAACTGATATTGATGCAGGTGGTCATACTTTAACACAGCACACAACTAGTTTAGATTTTTCTAAGTATTACGAAAAAGGAGATGGTACTGGAATTAACCTTGCTTTCGGGTCGGAATTTAGAACAGATAATTTCACCATTTTTGCAGGAGAAGAAGCGACTTGGGGGGCTTATGATGTTGATGGTTTATTGATTACTCGTCCTGACCAAGTGTCTACTGGTCGTCCTGCTGGTTCTCAAGGTTTCCCAGGGTATAGTCCTGCAAACGAAGTGGATAGAAGCCGTTCTAACTTTGCGCTTTATACAGATGCGGAATTTGATATTACGAGTGCATTTTTATTAAGTGCAGCGTTGAGGTATGAAAATTATTCAGATTTCGGGAACACCCTTAACTGGAAATTAGCAGCTAGAATGAAAGCTACCGATAAACTGTCTGTTAGAGGTGCGATTTCTACAGGATTTAGAGCGCCATCTTTAGCACAGCTTTTTTATAACTTAAGATTTACTTCTTTCGTGGACGGTGAATTAAATGAATCTTTATTATCTGCGAATAACAGCCCTGTAACGAAAGGTTTTGGTATCCAAGATTTGAAGGAAGAAGATTCTTTCAACGCAAGTTTAGGATTTACTTATAATGCTGGTTCTTTTTCTGCAACGATTGATGGATACTTAATTAATGTAGATGATAGAGTCATCATCACGAATAATTTTGATGCGACTCAATTAGGCATCGGTGTTTCTACTGCTCAATTCTTTGCAAATGGAGTGGATACAGAATCTAAAGGTTTAGATATTGTATTGGCTTATAAAATTGATATGGCAAATGGTGCTTTAAGTCTTTCTTTAGCAGGTAACTTAAATGATTTAGAAGTAGCTAATGTAAGAAATGAAGGATTAGATGAACAGACTTTCTTTGGGGATAGAGGTCGTTCTTTATTAGAAGATTCTGCACCTAGTAGCAAATTTGCTTTTAACGGTAATTATAAAGTAGGTAAACTTAATGCGAATTTAGGGTTAACTCGATTTGGTGAAGTAAGTTATATTGGCTTTGCTGGAGAACGAGTAGACTATGAATCTAAATTGACGGTTGATTTAAGTTTGACCTTAAAAGCGACGGATAATCTTGACTTCACTTTAGGTAGTAATAATCTTTTCAACACTTACCCAACTCAACAAGATTTCAATAGCACAGATAACTCTGGTTACTGGGATTCTACACAAATGGGTTTTGGTGGTGCTTATTATTATGCTAGAGTTGGATTTTCTTTCTAAAGTAATACCGCGCTCTGACGTAACACAACTCTGTGAGTTGTGAAACATTAGTTTGGAGAAATAAACGGCTGTATTACTTAAAAAAAGGGTTAGGTATTTTCGAATAGCTAGCCCTTTTTTGCTTTAACCTACAGTAATTATTGGCAATGCTGTCTTTTTCCATAAATTTCGTTAAATTTGTAAAAAAGGTACTTATGACTATCAATACATTAACTAGAAAGGCTCCTTACAAAACAAAGACGGTTCGGAAGATGTCCATAGAGACCTTTCTTAAACGATATAGAAAGGGTAAGCCTGGCGTGAAGTACGAATATAACAACGGCATCATTGAGAAAACCGAAACTATGAAATTCAAAGAACAATACATTTTTCAAAACCTTCAACAATTATTCCTTACGACTCCTGCTTGCAAAGAGAAAGGATTACTAGTACAAGAATTGGAAGTTTGGACATCAGAGAACCAATGGCGAAAACCAGATATATCTTTTATTTCTGCATCTCAAATCGAATCTGCTGCAAAAGGAAATGAACCCATTCCAGAATTTGTCATTGAAGTTATTTCTAAAAATGATAAAATCAATGAAGTAAAGAACAAGGTAGATGAATATTTTAAGGCAGGAGTAAAAGTCTTGTGGCATATTTTTCCAGCCTTAAAAAAAGTTGAAATTTATAAGTCGGCTGATAAAAGCGAGACCTTTAGCCAAGATGGTATATGTAGTGCCGAATTAGTAATTGATGGATTTAAAATTACGGTAGCAGATATTTTTAAAAAATAAACTACTTTTTCTTATTTCTGCAACGCCCAAACCCAATGGCATTCCCCATTCTTTATCCGCACATAGCCTACTGATTCTCCTCGTTCGACGCGAAAAACATTAAATTCTCTGAATTGTGCTATTTTATCAAATTG
>CALFWI010000007.1 GCA_937928615.1 uncultured Saprospiraceae bacterium
GGACTGGGGTTAAGAATAGTGGACGTGGATGTACTTTGTCTAGTCTTGGATATGAGGTTTTGACTCGACCTAAGAGTTTTCATTTGCGGGAGGTTTAGGCTTAAATCAGTTATTTAGTTGTACTTTATTTAACACATAGTCACATAGTATTTCCACATAGTTTGCATAGTTTACGAACTAGATGTATGAAGAAGATTCATTCCTATTTTCAGATTACTTATGCTTATCTACTCGTAAAATTATATAATCTATGTGCCTTAACTATATGACTATGTGTTAAATAATTTGTTCTTAATACATTAATAATCCAAGCCCTCCGCCTTCATAGCCCGCCGATAGTTCATCGCCACCGCATCAAATTGTAAATGCAATTCTTCCGCAAAATCAAAAGGTACTTGTTCTGGTCGTTGTGATTCTACTACTCGTTTATCTTGGTCAAAAATGACTTGTTCAAAGTCTTGTAAAACGGTATCAGGCTCGTCATGGTCATAATTCCGACCAATAATACAGTAACCTCTACATTTATTTTTAGAAATGGGTTGAGAAACAAAAAAGTAAACCATGCCTTTTTCTCCACCCCAGCCTAATCTAAGTACTATTGTGTAAGGTAAATGCAATCGATAAACGCTGCGTCTTTCTGGTTTAACGACCTCATCATTGGCAAAAACAGGAAATTCATCAGAATTTTGGGCTTCGGGGCGAACAATGGAGTAATGTAAAACAGCGCCTTTTCGTTCGACTTTACATTTAGGTACTTCTGGTCGTTCTGGGTCGCCTAATAAACCTGGATGTACCCACGGAAAATGTCCAAAATCTGTAAAATTTTCCACTTGTCTAGATGCATCACTTTTCCAATCAAAAGGGCCTGTTTGCACCACTTTCCAAGATTCATTTTCTAATTCTGGTATGGCTGGCAAAGGATAAACGGGGGCCTCTAAAGCGACCCAAATCAATCCATACTGCTCTTTACAATGATACCTTGGGGTATTCGCTTTTTTAGGAATCTTTGCTTCAGGTGCTTGCGGAATAAACACACAAGCCCCACTTTTATCATATTCCCAAGCATGATAGGGGCAAACCAAACAATCTTCTTTCACCCAACCAAGCGACAAAGCCGTACCTCGATGAATACATAAATCCCGCATGGCGTGGACTTCGCCATCTGAACTTCGCCAAATAACGACCGCTTGGTCTAATAAAAAAGTACCAAAAGGTTTGTCGGTTACTTCTTTGTTATAAGCGACTGGATGCCAACAAGCTTTTAATTTCTCTGGAAACTCCATTAAATTTAATTATTATACATTATTTTTAAATTCAAAACCGAAGTAATCAAATTAATCCTAATTTTTCTAACTTTAGCACTTATATTTTCAACAACAAAACAAAACTAGCATTATGCGGTTAAAATTTACGCTCTTCTCTATTTGTTTATTAGCTTTTTTATGGCAATGTGCTAGCATTAATAAAATAAATAGCACCCCATTTCAACAAGGAAAATGGGCAGAACTAACAAGCATTGATGGCAGTAAGCCTGTCAAAAGACACGAAGCTGCTTTTGTAGGCATAGCCGATAAATTTTATTTATTAGGTGGTAGAAGAATGAATCCCGTTAGTATTTATGATCCTGCTACTAAAAAATGGACTACGGGAGCTGTTCCCCCGCTTGAACTACACCACTTCCAACCTGTCGTTTATGGAACGGATATTTATATTTTAGGCGCATTGACGGGTGGTTATCCTGGGGAGACGCCTGTTCCTCATATTTATATTTATGACACCCAACAAGACGAATGGAAAAAAGGGGCAGCTATCCCAAAAGACCGTTTAAGAGGTGGTGCAGGCGTAGCCCTTCATCAAAATAAACTCTATTTGTCCTGTGGTATTAAAGACGGACATCGAGGCGACCATAAAAAATGGCTAGACGTTTACGATTTAAAAACAAGTAAATGGGAAAGATTACCTGATGCCCCTCGTCCTAGAGACCATTTTCAATCCGTTATTGCGAATAATAAACTCTATAATATTGGTGGAAGAACCACTATTGCCGCTAAAAATCCTTTTAAAAATACGATTGGCGAAGTGGATGTTTATGATTTAACGACTAAAAAATGGCAGACGATTGCTGAACCAATTCCGACTAAAAGAGCAGGGAATTTCACTTTATTATTAGGCGACGATATTCTAGTTTTTGGCGGAGAATCCTTTACTCAAGAACCCGCCCATTCAGAAGTAGAAGCTTTAAATGTCAATAGTCATACTTGGAAAACATTACCTCCATTACCACAAGGACGACATGGAACTGGTGCTGTCTTTTTCAAGAATCAAATTTACACGGCATCAGGCTGTGGCAATCGAGGGGGGGAACCAGAATTATCCGATTTGTGGACGCTCACAGCTATCAAATGACAAGTTTTATCCCGATTTACAGGATGGATATGATGGTAACTAATGGAGCATCAAGTAAAATAAGTGATAATTATCTGTGCCCCTTCACTAATCCGTGGTATTAATGCTACCACGGATTAGTGAAGGGACACCGATATTAGACGTTACTAAGTAATAATAACTTTTGTAACATCAATTTTAACCTGACTTCTAAATGGGTTTTGGAATAATTAGTAACTTTCTTTTACTTTTGCGGTTTACTAATAACTCAATGACTAACGACCATTGACTTGATTTAAATCATTTAATTACCGACTAAATACCACCAAATAATGTCCGTAGAAACAACTACCTTAAAAACAATCGCTTTAAACGATAAACACATTGCACTAGGTGCTAAGATGGTTCCTTTTGCAGGTTATTCCATGCCCTTGCAATATGCTGGATTAATGCTTGAACATAAAGCCGTGAGAGAAGCAGTAGGTATGTTTGACGTTTCTCATATGGGTGAGTTTTTTGTTCGTGGGCCACAAGCTTTGGCTTTGATTCAAAAAGTGACGAGCAATGATGCGGCTAAACTGGAAATAGGCGATGCGCAATATTCTTGTTTTCCAAACGACCAAGGCGGCATCGTAGATGATTTATTGGTTTACCGAATGGCAGAAGCAGAATATATGCTAGTCGTGAATGCTTCCAATATTGACAAGGATTGGCATTGGATTAATCAACATAATGACATGGGGGCAGAATTGGACAATCCATCTGATAATTATTCGCTTTTTGCCGTACAAGGACCTTTAGCTACCCAAGTTTTACAACGCTTAACCGATATTGATTTAAGTGCCATTAAATATTATAATTTCCAAGTTGGAACTATGGCCAATTTGCCAAATGTCATTATTTCTGCCACGGGTTATACTGGCGCTGGTGGTTTTGAATTGTATGTGGCAAATGAGAATGCTAGTGTTCTTTGGGACGCTGTGATGGCAGCTGGTACAGCAGAAAATATTCAACCTGTTGGTTTAGGGGCTAGAGATACTTTGCGCTTGGAAATGGGTTTTGCCCTTTATGGCAATGATATTAATGATACGACTTCTCCGCTCGAAGCTGGTTTGGGCTGGATTACCAAATTCACTAAAGACTTTATTAATTCCAAAGCTTTATTAGCTCAAAAAGAAGCTGGGATTACTCGAAAACTAATCGGTTTTGAAATGTTAGAAAGAGGACTTCCTCGGAAAGATTATACGATTTTAGATGCCGAAGGGAATGAAATTGGCGT
>CALFWI010000008.1 GCA_937928615.1 uncultured Saprospiraceae bacterium
CTCTATACAATTATCAATTGCTGTGAATGAAACGTTTTTTTGTGTATTATTCTTAACAATTGCTATCCATTTATTTCTATCTTCTATAGTTGTATATGCCTTTTCCCCATTGTCATCATCACAAATACCAAATGTATCATCTGTTCTTGCTATTTCTTTACATTCAGTTTCAAAAAAATCTACATTCATAATCCTTGCTCTATTTCTAAAAGGGTATCAAATAATTCATTTCCTACAGCAAGTGATTGATTTAGATAATTTTCATCAGATGGAATACCTTCATAACTATCTAATTTTTCAATACGTCCATTTTGTTCATTTAATTGATAAATAACTACATCTTTGGCTGAAATAGTAGCATTTTCTGGAACAACTTCATACAATTTTGATAATGCTCCATTTGTATTCTTGGAAGCTTCAATCTTTTGTTGTAAATCCATACCTTGAATAGCAATGGTCAAATAATTAATAATATAAGGACTATGCGTAGTCATTATTAATTCATTGCCTTCAACAACATTATTCAATTTTAGCAAACTATTTAATAACTGTTGTTGAGATTTAGGGTATAAATTCTGTTCAGGTTCTTCTACGATATTAATAAAAGCTGATTTATTGAATTTAGAAGATAACGCAGATAAAGCGACTCTTCTTTGTTCATCTGTTAAATCTTCGTTCGCCCAAATAGCGGATACTCCTTTTTTGAACCGCTTCAATTCTTCACTACTCATTGGTTTTATAGCTAATCTTTTAGCATGAATTTTATTTCCTTTTATTAAAAGATTTTCTAAAGAGTAAGTCAACATGTGTGAAACTATATATAGCGGAACAACAGACTGAAAACCACTAGACGATTCTATTAAATTTATTTTGTAATCATCCCCTTTTATATTAAGTTCATCCTTTAAATCATCATAAACAACAATAGCATTATTGATGGGTAAATTCATTCCTTTTGAATGTATTGCCCTTTTCGCATTATCAAACTCAGTTAGAAATTCAGTTAGTGCATCAGAAGAAAGTTTTAATAATTCAGGGTTATTGATAGTACTAATAAAATTCCTTTCAGCAGGAACATACATAATCTGAGGTAGTTGATAATTACCTGTATTATTTTCTGTAATGGTTAGTTCCCCATTGGTATAATCTATTTGATAAGCATTACCTTTATAATTTAGTGTTGTATTTCCTTTAAAATAATTTTGCAATCTATGATAGGCGCAGTAAATATTTCTGAATCTATTTTCTTCTGTAAACCATTTAGTATTATAATCTCCTCTTATTAAAACTTTTTCTATCCATTTAAAACAAGAAATAAGTTTGGCAATTGTGCTTTTTCCAGATCCTTGATTTCCAATAAAAAGTGTGACTTTTTGGAGGTCTATCCAACCGTCATTATCTAGGTAACCCTCTTTTATTGGACCAAAATGTTTAACTTTAATTAAGTTCATTACCTTGTTTATTATCTATAATAGTTTCTTCATAATCAATTGCTGTTGTAATTCGGGATAAAGTCCTTCGATAACCAGCTTTGTTCCTCCACAAACTTCATACCCACAACTTTGATAAAATTGGGCGGCCTCACTACTATCCATCGTCTTTAACCAAATAACTTGCTTTTCAAGATGAATAGCTATTTCTTCTACCGCTTGCATGACTGCTTTACCAAGTCCTTTTCCCATCCCTTTTTTCAACAAATAAATCCGAGCTAATTCTAAGGCATCTTTAGCCGTATAGTTGTCTAAAGGCGCATTGATTTGCAGTTTTAGAAAACCATAGATTTTATCAGCTTTGGTGATAAAATATAAGCTGACATTTTCATCCATTAATTCTTTTGTCAAAGCAGCGGCACTATAATTCGCTTGTATATATTGTTCCCCTTTGTCTTTCCAAAGGTATTGATAATGTTCGCTATAGGTGGTTTGGGTAATACGAATAAGCGATTTTAAATCTTTAGTCAAGCATTGTTTTAAGACCACAGCTAATACAATTATTTAAAGATTTGTTTAAAATCGTTTTTCATACTAACGATTGTCCAATTTTGCTTTTTAGCTTTTTCCAATAAAGCTTTTTTAGTGTATTGATATTCTCGTTTTTCATCATCATGGTCGATGACAATGACTTTATGAGGTTTGACCACATTGGCATAATCAAACATTTCCATATCTCCACTAGAATTTCCGCCTACTAAAATGGGCGCTTTCCCAAATTGATATTCAATAACCTCTGCTTTATGTTTATTCTTTAAAACAAAATTATCACCTCTCACAAATTGTGCTTTATCGTCCACAAAGACCGCAGCTAAATCCACTACCGAACCAATAGAATGTTCTTTGTCAATGCCCAAATATTCGGTCGTCAAACTTCTAATAAAGGTTTGCTGCGAATAAGAGGAAATATAAACCGTAAAATCTTTTTGCTTCAACAATTCAATTAGTTCCAACATCGGTTGATAAAACAAGTCCTTATAATACAAATCGTACTTAGCATGCTTGGTCGTATTAAAAAAATGAATCACCGAATCTCTATATTGTGCTTGTGTATACCCTACAAAAGGCGTTAACAAAACCTGTACAATACTATCCTTGAGGTACTTTTTATCATCGGCTAGTACCGCTTTATAAGGTTGTTGCGCAGCCAATTCAGGGTTTGCTTTAACCTGTCTTTTGAGAAATTCAATAGACACATCCACTTCCGTAATCCCAGGTTTTTCACATAAAACCGTTCCATCCATATCAAAAACAGCTATTCTATCTTCAGGGGCTACATACATTCCACTCTTTTCGTCTGCCACCTTATTGATAAAATCAATAATCCCCTGTGTATTCTCAGTAGCATTCCATGTCTGTAAAGATTTTTTAGGCGGTTCGATTAATTGATTAGAAGAAGCCACAAAGCAACTCGAAAAGCCTAGTAATAAAACTAGTCCTAAATTGAATAGTTTAAATTTCATGTGTTTATTGTTCATTATTCGTTTTGTTCTTTTTTCTACGGTATAGCCAAAAAGAGACGGCAATACCTGCTGCACCTGTTAATAATTTCTCATCTGTAAAAGCTTCACTCCAAGTGGCACCAGTAAAAGCCATATTTAAAAGACCTGCTATAAAGTAACCAACAAGTAATCCTGCGGATATTTCTATTGGTTTAAAGGCTTTATCATTTCGGTCAATCATTGGCGTATTTTAGCTTAAATCCTTTAGTTTCTGTTCAATCGCCTTTAATTTAAACTGTCGATTCATATCAAAGACATCCGATTGCTCATTCGCCAATTCCATCAAATTTAAAGCAGTGCCAAAAGCATTGGTTTTGGCGGCATTATCAGATTGATGGTCGCCTAATACTTCTACGTATTCCGCAATCTCGGCTAAATGGGAACTCGTAAAATGTTTGTCTTTCAAATAATCTGTTAATAATGCTTTATCCATTTTCAATAATTGGTCAATATCTATATCCAATGCTTGATTAAATTGTTTATTCGCTATTTCAAAACCTAAGGCGACTTTTCCTTGGGATTTTAAGCCTAGAAAACCCGTAATGATTTTGCCTAAAGCTCTGCCTAACTGTTCAATTTGTTGTTGGATAATATCTCTTTGTATCATTTCAATTCATCATTTATCGTTCCTCGTTCCTCATTATAAACAACCATTTTATAATGCTCCACTTTCGGAAAAGGGTCATAATAAGCATGCAATAATTTTTTCCACTCCTGATAGACTTCCGATTGTCTAAATCCCACGGTATGGTCTTCCAACGTTTCCCAATTGACCAATAATAAATATTGATGGTCTACTTCGATACACTTTTGTAAAGAATGATTGACGTAACCTTTAATGGAACTAATGTATTGCCCCGCTTTTTGAAAATCTTTTTCAAATTGCTGGCTTAGGGTTGGTTTTACGTTTAGTATGGCTACTTCTAGTATCATTTATTTAGGAGTTGGTATTTATTTATGTTCTGTCAGCACTTTATGCAGTACAACTTGTGCGGCTTTATCATAATCATCATGCCAGCCAAAATAATTCCCTGTTTTAAAGTAATTTTCATGGATATACCCATTTCCTACATAGTCATATATTTCGGTATAATCTGTATCTATATTTTTCTCTTCACAGACTAGCGCACAAAATAATTTGCCAGCCTCAATTTTAATTTTGAACGTGAATAACTCATTATCCACCCTTCCAAAGTCAACTTTTTTATCGTAGTTACTGGTCCAAGGGTCGCCCTCATTTGGTCGAGTATAATGATCTATCTGTATCATGCCACTATTCCATCGAATTTTCACCGTTGCTGGATTACCACTGATGCCTGCTGATTCTTTTCCATGAATCTGTGCGACGATTGTCCGACCGTTTCCTTCAACAAAATCAACCTGCATGGTGGATTCAAGAATATGGACGCCAGTAGACATCGACCAATTGTCATTGGTATCTTGGTTACCCCTCCAATATTCTCTAAGTTCCGTACGGCAATATTTGTCCCCTAATTGTGATAAACCAGAGGTGGTAAATCCTGTGAATTTAGTCCACATAGTATAGCTTCCATCATCGTTTTTATAGAAATATTTAGATGCCTCTGTTGTTAGTTTCTCATCGACAATATCTTGATAGCCTATAGAGGTAGCTTTTCCATTGCCTCTATCTATAGGGACGGATAAATACCAGTTCTCCCAAGTTATTGCTGCTGGATCCATAGTTACAACAGGAGGCGTTTCCATTTCATCTGGAGTGTTTTCAACGGGAGGTGCTATTAAAACTTCCTCTTTCGAAGCACAAGCGGTAATGAAAAGAATCATGACAAAAATGAAAAACCGGTTATCTAAAATTCCCATTGACTGTTTATACATAAATAATTATTTTTTTCAAGTGTTTTATTTACAGAATCAAAAAAGACTACACAAACAACTGATAAAACATCAAGTCCGCTGGGTCATTTGGTAAATTAATCAACTTTACAAAATGTAAACCCAATTTTTCAAGCAACTTCTGCGATTGAATATTCGCTGGTGTCGTAATGGCATTTATTTGGGTTAAGCCAAATTCATTTAACGCCAATGCTTTAATCTTAGTGGCGGCTTCAAAAGCATAGCCTTTTTTTCCATATTGCGGTAAAAAAGCAAAACCAATATCTACGCCTTCCAATCCTGCTCTATCGTATAAACCACAACTTCCTATTTTTACCCCATCACTTTTTCGAATCACGGTATGATTAGAAAAGCCTAATCTTTCTTGCTGCGGGCGCATTTTTTCTAAAATATAATTTTTGGCATCCTCTTCCGTTTTAATACCTCTGTCTCCTATATATTTTAACCAACCTTCGGTATTCATCACCTCGTAAACAAAAGGCGCATCTTCTACCGTTGTTGGTCGAATGATTAATCTTTCTGTTTCGTATGTTGGGTCTTTTTGTACCACTTACAATCATTTTTTACTAGGTAGTCACTTAGAATTCCATCGACATCTAATCTATAGGCTTGATGGAATGTAGCGTCATTTTTATTATTTTACGTCCCACAACAACGACCGGGCGCAGCTTTTGCTGCGACTGGGCGATATTGCATTTGTTAGCAGTCGTTTTCTATTCTTTAATTTCAAATTCACCTAATTTATTTTCTAATTCTTCTATTGATGGTAATTTGGATTTTATTTTTTCGGGTATAGATTCCGTTAATCTATATTCACTTATTCCCATTGGTTTATTCATATCTCTTAAAGCATATTCTGCTTCAATCTTATCTTTCTTCTTGCATAATAAAATCCCAATTGTTGGATTATCACTTGAGCTTTTTATTTGAGTATCAACAGCAGACAAGTAAAAGTTTAGTTTTCCAGCGTGCTCTGGTTTAAATTTTCCTGTCTTTAGTTCAATTACAATATAACTCTTCAATTCTACATGATAGAATAACAAATCAATAAAATAATCTGTTTCACTAATTTCAATTTTGAACTGTCTTCCCATAAATGCGAAACCCTTTCCTAGTTCAAGAAGAAACTTGGTTATATTTTTTACTAATTCATCTTCAACTGCTCTTTCTAAAGCGTCATCTTCTAAACCTAAAAAGTCAAAATTATATGGGTCTTTTAACCTCTCCTTTGCTAATTTAGATTGTTTTTCGGGTAATGTTCTATCAAAATTTGTAGTAGCTTTTCCCACTTTCTGATACAACTTATTCCCTATTTGTATTTCTAATGTATCTCTATCCCAACCACTTTCTATTACTTCACTTATATAGAATTTAGCTTCATTTAGGTCTTTTACTTTTGATACGATTAATCTATTGTGTCCCCAAGGAATTTGTGCCACGCCTTGTGGCATAAATTCATTTTCTTGCGAGTAAAATAAATACCATTGTCTCATCGCATATAAATTCCTCCTTGAAAAACCCTTTATTTGAGGAAAAGAAGACCTTAATTCTTTAGCTGTAGTTTCAATGTATTTACTCCCCCAGTTGGAATCTCTTTGTCTTAGTGCTAGTTCTCGACCTAATTCCCAGTATAACTCTAGCAATTGAGAGTTAATTGAAAAGGTAACTTTATTTTGTGCCTCACGAATTTTTACTTTCAGTTTTTTTATCCAGTTTATATATTCAATATTTGATAGTTTTTTATCCATTCTGTGAAGAGAATTATTTTTTATTAATGACTGCTAACTTCGGAATATCAACCAAATGGTATATATTTAAACTATGAATTATTTGGATTTGCATAGTTTAAAATACTGGTAATCAGTAATTTATTATTAGTAAAGTCATAAAACTTATAATTATTTTCATACGTTAATAGAGCATCACAAATAATCCAATACCTCTCCAATATTCCTCAAAGCCCGAAACCGCTCATCCTCAATAATCGTCTCCACTTGTTCATATGCCCAAGTTGTATGAAAAGGCACATGAAAAGCATGACCGCCCAATTCCAAAACGGGTAATACATCTGACTTTATAGAATTACCAATCATCAAAAATTCATTGGGGCTTATATCTAAATGCTGAATTAATTTTTTATAATTCGGTTGTTTCTTTTCCGACATGATTTCAATATGATGAAAATAATCCGCTAAGCCAGACTTTTCTAGTTTGCGTTCTTGGTCGAGCAAATCCCCTTTGGTGGCTAAGACCAAGCGATATTTTCCTTGTAGCGCTGTCAAAACAGTTTCCACACTGTCCAATAATTCTACAGGTGCTTCCAACATTTCTTTGCCAATATCCAACATTTGCACAATGGCAGTCAATGGAATGGTTTTATGGGTAATAGCTATCGCTGCTTCTATCATGGATAAGGTGAAAGATTTGATGCCGTATCCGTATATGGGCAAGTTTTTGATTTGTGCTTGGAATAAAGCATTGGGCGAACTATCTTTTGGTAAATACGCCCCCATCAAATCATAAAACTGTTTTTCTGCTGCTCTAAAATAGGGTTCATTTACCCAGAGTGTATCATCAGCATCGAAAGCGATGGTTTTGATGTTTTTCATTTATTGATAATAAAAGGCTCACTAATCACGTCCTTCGAATTATTGATTTGTAAGTAATAAACCCCACTGGACAATTGTGTGAGGTTGATAACTTGGTAGACGTTACGGTCGTTTTGTTGGGTTTGCACGATTCGTCCATAGGCATCAATAATGGAAATAGTTAAAGTCGCATCAACAAATTGTCCATTCGCCACGGTCATAAAATTAGTAGCTGGGTTTGGGAATAAAACAAAAGGCGATAATTCCGTAAGGTTTGTTCCACAATCAGTGGGATTTTGATAACTATAAGTTGTCCGATTTTTGCGATCTGCATTTTCTTCGATGACTTCTGACGGCAAACCGTCGCAATAAAACAGGTAAGTATAGTTGGTTGTATCTGAAAAAGTCTGAACATCATTTTCCCCTTTAAGGTCTTGCACATAAATCTCCTGTTCAATCAATTCATTTTCATTATAGACATAAGTCCATTCCTCCAAAATGGAAGGTTCTGCACGTTTTCGAGACAAAGGCTTTTCTGCTAAATCTAGAACTTCTCTTTCCACACCCGTTAGAACTTGATTGATACCATTCAATTTAATGAAAGTTCTAAATTCATAAACCGTTTGTGTAGGTTCATATTCAATAGTCGTCAAGGTTCTAAAAAAGTCATTTCTAGAGCCAATTTCTCGAACGATATTTCTACCATTCGCATCAAAAATCAATTGTTCTTTAATATCCCATTCTTGGCAATTGGTTACCTCTGGTGGACAAACAGTCTCTTCCACAATTCGTCGCCGTCGGCCATTAGGGAGTGGTTCGTAACTTACTCTAATGTTATTGCGTAGTGTTTCTACCGTAGTCTCTATTTCAAAACTACTAACAAAACGAGCAAACTGACAAACTTCATCGTATAAAGCCAATTGGATACGACCAAAAATTAATTCGTCGGAATCACTGTTGGTATAATACAATCGTTCTACATAAGAACAATCATCTATATATTCGGTCTCTATTTTGTTGACTAGTTTAAAAGGCTCGTCCTTACTTTCTTTGATAGATAATAAGGTCAAGAGTAATTGACCTGAATCGGAGTAGGTATATTGATTGTCTCGAATGTAGAAACCAGAATTGAGGCTAATAAAATTTCTTGTTATTTCTCGAACAATGTTATTATCTACATCAAACCATTTTTCCGCCGAAATGAACCAATCTTCCAATATATCATTATAACTGCGCTGTGTTTCTTTAAACAAACGATTACCCTGATAATCAAAGTCAATCGTAGAGACTTTTCTCCACGTTTTATCGTTCGTATATCGATACGAAATTTCTTGCGTAACGGGGTTTTGCGCCAAGAGCGCCAAATGAAGGAAGAAAAAGGAAAGTAGGAGTGTATACTTTAATTCTTTCATTTGTTGTTTGATTAATGGTCAGTCTTCTAAGTGATTTTTATCAAATTACCCAACACTACCTTCTAAACTAATGGCTAATAATTTTTGTGCCTCTACTGCAAATTCCATTGGCAATTCATTGAATACCTCTTTGCAATAGCCATTTACAATCATATTAATGGAATCTTCTTCACTTAATCCTCTTTGTTTGCAGTAGTATAATTGGTCTTCCCCAATTTTAGAAGTCGTTGCTTCATGTTCGACTCTAGCGGTACTATTTTCTACTTCTAAATAAGGGAACGTATGTGCGCCACATCTATCGCCCATCAGTAAAGAATCGCATTGGGAGAAATTCTGAGCATTATGCGCTTTTTTACCTATTTTGACTAAACCTCGGTAAGAATTATGACTTTTTCCAGCAGAAATACCTTTAGAAATA
>CALFWI010000009.1 GCA_937928615.1 uncultured Saprospiraceae bacterium
AGGTAATCACTTAATTTATGAATGGTCAACAACGACTGGTAATTTTATTGGTGCCAATAAAATTGCTATGCCAACTGTAGACGAAGAAGGGATTTATACTTTAACCGTAACAGATACTTTAACAGGCTGTACGGCTACAGATGTCATAGAAATTACGGAAGATTCAGCAAGCGATTTATTTGCGGCCTCTGGAGATGCAGAACAATTAACTTGTGGAAAAACAAGTATCATGTTAAATGCAAGTGCTTCGGAAGGCGAAAACATTATCTATCAATGGACAACAGAAGAAGGGAATATAGTGGCAGGCGATAAGACCTTAACGCCAACGATTGACCAACCTGGGAAATATATATTAACCGTACAGGATACAAGTAAGGGCTGTACAGCCGTATCAACCATCAAAATTTCCCAAGATATAACCTTACCAATGGTAAGTATAGCAGGCGAACAATCATTGGATTGTACGACAACGGCTGTAACTTTGGTGGGACGTTCAGATACCGAATTTAATTTAGCCTATATTTGGACCACAGCAGATGGCAATATTATTAGCGGAGCAATGACGCCTACTCCAGAAGTGAATGCAGGAGGTACTTACACTTTGACAGTTGTAGATACGTTTACCAATTGTGCGGCTTCGGAAAGTATCGTAATAACAGCAGATGCAGCGTTACCAATGGCCAATGCAGGATTACCTCAACAATTAGATTGTAAGCAAGATACTTTGACTTTAGCGGGAACAGGAAGTAGTGGTGATGACTTCACTATTTTATGGACAACGGAGGATGGGAATTTCTTAGATGCTCCAAGTTCTTTTACCCCAATGATTGATGTCCCAGGTACTTATGTTTTAACGGTTACCGATACGACCTCTGGCTGTAGCAATAGCTCAAGTGTCATCATTATAGAAGATTTAGTCAAACCCTTGGCAGAGGCTGGTGCAGCAACTCAGTCTTTTTGTGATAATAGCACCCTAACCATTAATGCGACATCAAGCGAAGGCGATAATTTTACCTATTTCTGGTGTACCGAAGATGGCGGAATTTTGAACGGTGCGGAAACACCAACCGTAGAAATTGATGGCGCAGGTTTATTTGAATTTATCGTAACCAATACTGCGAATAGTTGTAAGAATGTGGATACGGTTTTGGTGACTTCGTTAGAAAGCCCAGAGCTTTCTTTGGATACCGACGGTCTGCCAACTCTAACAATAGAAGGGGAGGGCACTTTTCTTTTCGCTTGGTTGCTTGACTCTATCTCCTTTGATGGTTCTTTTGAGGAACTAAGTCCAGGAGATTATAATGTAACGGTTATTGGTGCTGGTGGCTGCATGGATGCCATCATGTTTACTATCGATGAAAGCACAAACCTAGAAGCAATCGAAACATCTATTGAAATCTTACAAGTTTTCCCTAATCCAACCAGTGATTTTGTAGCTATAAATTTGATTTTTAATGAAAAGGAACAAGGACAAATTTTGATTTTGAATAAAATGGGACAACAAGTTTGGCAACAAAATTTTGCGGATAAAACGATTAATTTATCAGTAGCGGTGAATGATTGGGCGGGCGGTATTTATTATATGCTGATACAGACGGAGAAGGGGATGAAGACAGAGGAAATTGTGGTGATTCGGTAAGATTGATTGGGTTTAAAAAATATATAAAAAGCGGTAGTCTGTGGGAATGGACTACCGCTTTTTGATTGCAAACGTATAGGTGAACTTCAGTTCACCGAAAATGCAAAGGAAGGGAAACTCCTTGATATTATCGACGAACTAAAACCATCTAGAATCAATTATTTCAGTTGTACCTGCATAAATTTTTCAGAAATAGCTTTTCCTTTCATCTAGTTATTATCAGATAAGATAAAGTATCTTTTGAATTTCCAAATATAGCTCCCTACATTTGCCTCATGTTCACACAATTCAACGACCGTCAAAACTTATCTGCCATTCTTTTAGTAGTCTACTTCCTCTTCATCTTGTGGTTGGTGTTCAGAAGCCAAAAAGATGAAAATAGTGAAGATTATTTTTTAGCAGGTAGAAAAATGCCTTTCTGGGCCTTATCCATCACCTTTATTGCTTCTTGGTGGGGTGGAGGCTCAGCAGTTGATTTAATTGACCAAGCATTTAAGCATGGAATTAGTTCTTTTTGGGTTTACGGCATGCCTGTTTTGTTTTCTACTTTTTTAATGTTTTTGTTTGCCAAGGGCATTCGTAAAATAGGAACGATTAGCCAACCGCAATTGATGGAAGCTCGATATAATGCGGCTTCTGCCCAATTACTTTCCGTTTTGATATTGATTTTTATGGTCATTGGTAGTGCAGTACAGGTGATTGTTATTGGTCGCTTTTTTAGTACTTTCTTTGCGATAAGTTATGAAATGGCAGCGATAATAGGCACGTTGATTGTGGTAGCCTACTCTGTTTTTGGTGGATTTAAAGGCGTAGTTATTACCGATATTTTACAATTTGTTTTTCTATTAATTGCAGCGATTACTTTATTCATCTATGCCTATAATGGTGCTGGTGGATTTAGCGGTTTATCCCAAATTGTGGAACAAAAGGAATTGCCTAATTTTTTTGATTTCACCCATAATTTATCAGATAACATGGCGTATATCATCACCTTTGGTGCGGCATGGATGATACAAGCGAATATTTGGCAACGGATTTCTGCAACTCGTACCCCTATCGATGCTAAAAAAATGATGGTGATGAGTTTTCTGGCATTTTTACCCCTTTATTTGTTAGTGACGTTGACGGGTATGTTAAGTAGAGGTTTATATGAAACGGTACCTGAAGGTGGTATTGCGGCAGCGATGATTTTTGACCAGATGCCAACGGTGCTATCAGCAGTCATTTTTGTCGGCATTTGTTCAGCAATTATGTCTACGATGGATTCCTTGATTAATACTGGTGCTTTGGTCTTGACAATTGACCTTTACCGATCTAAAAATAAAACGGTTTCAGACAAACAAATGGTGAAAATTGGTCGATTGGCTACCTTCTTTGTCGCTTTGCTGAGCTTGATTATTGGGATTAATATTAATTCTATTCTCACCGTTGCTTGGATTGGGTCTGATTTTTTAGCAACGGGTGCATTTGTCCCTTTAGTTATGGGATTTATTTGGAAAAGAGGCACTTCTACTGGGGCAATGGCGTCTATGATTTTTGGTATTTTATTCTCTTCTTTTAATTTACTAGCAGCCTTTGATATTGGTATTAATACGCCTTGGGAAATTGCTTCTACTTCGCAGGCAATGACAGGCATGCTGGCCTCTTTTGTAATCTATGTTGTAGTCAGTTTATTGACGAACCCTTCAGTTAAAGGTCTTGATTTTATTGAAAAGGCGGGGATGCTGGAAATAGAGAATTAGTTAAAGAATTAGTTAAAAAACGATACTGAAAAAATAGTCAATGTCTAACTCTATTTTGTTAAATTATTTTATTGCGCTATTAATTTATGAAAATTTGTAAACCAGCACGATTGCGCATGCGGGTGGATCCGTTGTTTGTTTAATCCGTTGTTAAAAAAATATCTTAGAACAACGGATTAAGCAAACAACGGATTTTTCTCCCTTTATTAGCAGACACGCTATAAAAAAAATATGTTGAATTCCAATTATTTACAAATTCACCCTTCCGCATTTATATTTGATAGTTCGTTTTTCTCTTTCGAGTAATATTTCCTTACCTTACTATTATCAAAACTATCAGATAAACTAAACAACCCCAAAAATGAGTACCAAAAATTTAATTTTAGCCTGCCTAATTGCGTTTTTTCCTATCCCCTTAACAGCGCAAGTTGGCATTCCTGATTCTACGGATTTAGAAGCTTTTCTAGATGGTATTATTGAAGGGAACATGGAGGCGCATAATATAGCAGGAGTTACTGTTTCCGTCGTAAAAGACAATCAATTATATTTTTCTAAAGGCTATGGTTTTGCCGATGTCGGAACAGGAGAAAAGGTAGATCCTGCCACTACGCTATTTAGAATTGGCTCCGTTTCTAAGCTATTTGTTTGGACAGCAGTTATGCAATTAGCAGAACAAGGAAAACTGGATTTAGATGCAGATGTGAATCAATACCTAAACCATTTCAAAATACCTGATACTTACGAACAACCCATCACGCTAAAACATTTGATGACGCATTCGGCAGGCTTTGAAGAATATATCTTAAATCTATTTTCCACAGATACCTTACCTCCTATTTCTTTGGAATCTATTTTTCAAGAAGAAATGCCAACCAGAATACGTCCTCCAGGCACTTTTTCTGCTTATTCCAATCATGGGACAGGTATAGCAGCGTATATTGTAGAACAAATTTCTGGTTTAAAATGGGATGATTATGTAACGCAAAAAATATTTGTTCCTTTGGATATGCAGCAATCCTCCTTCAGGCAACCTTTACCAGATAATTTACAAATCAATCATTCCAAAGGTTATAAATTTGGTAGTACTTACCAGGCCCAAACTTTAAAAACAATTCCACTAGGACCAGTAGGTGTAGCTAGTACAACAGCCAATGATATTACCAAATTCATGATTGCCCATTTGCAAAAAGGAAAATATGGCAATCATAGAATTTTGGATAGTTTAACGGCGGTAAAAATGCATACGCCTTTATTTCAGCATGCTTCCAATATAAATGGGATGTGCTATGGTTTTTTCGACCATAGTGAAAATGGCTATCAAATTATTGGACATGGAGGAGCAACAGATTTCTTTTTTTCTTTATTACTATTGTATCCTGAGCATGGTACGGGAATTTTCATTTCAACCAATTCCATAAATGGAGTAGATTTGAATAAAAATGTTACGACTGCCTTTACCAATCGTTATTTCCCTTCTAAAGAAACACCTAAAACGATCAACTTATCCAAAGATTATTTAACCCAATTTGAGGGAGATTATTTATCAAATCGTAGGCCACACGACCGATTTACTAAAATAGTTGCTCTATTTTTTGACCCTGTAACTATTTCTGTTACAGAAAAAGGATTACTAAAGACTTCAGGAAATCCGTCTAGAACTTGGACACCGATAGATTCTATGACTTTTGTGGATTTATCGGATAATAGAAAATTAGGGTTTCGACGAGATGAAGTTGGGATTGTTCAACATGCTTTTACGAGTAATGCCCCGCATACTGCTTTGGATAGAATTTCTACCTTATCATCAAGGTCATTTCACGGACGATTGTTTTTGATGATTATGAGTGCGATTTTCATAGCCTTTATTTCATGGATAATTAATCATTTTTATAAGTGGCATTACCAAATTACAGACGAGAAAGATTTACCTGCTACTATTAAAAAAATAGCATTAATCAATGGTTTATTCATCATTGGTTTTATTATCATTTTTTTAATGATGGGTGAAGATAATGCATTGTTTTTTAGGAAGCGTAATTGGACTGATTATGCCTTATTCAGCTTGCCATTGCTGTCTTTATTATTAACCATTTGGCAATTTGTCAAAATGATTGGTCTATGGAAATTAGACCACATACGCTTACGAAGTCGCCTTTTTTATACGTTACTAACCTTAGGTTTTGTTAGTTTGATAGGACAATTCTATTATTGGAATTTATTAGGATTCAATTTTTGAGTAACAAAAAATAATAAGTTGGATATATGGAGGTCATTAAATTAAGTACCAACTCATAATTAGTTTAAAATTTCAGGGAGATTATTTTTTGGATTTTTTCTTTAAAAAATCCAGTCATAGCATCGCTACGGCTTGATTTTTTAAGGGAAAATAGCATGAAGAAATATAAATTTCTGAACCGCTTGCGGACGGGATGCCAAGAAGCCGTTGAAAATTAATAATGTGTGTGTTGGTACTTATTTACTGTTACTACTTCCTGTCACTTCATGCACTACTTCTTGCCCTCCTCTCACCAAAGTATACGCTTTATTAATACGACAATTAAAGAAAGTTTCTACTTGATTTTTTTGCCATTGCACTTCTATTCTATCAATCTTTTTAGCTGTGCCTAAGCCAAAATGTAGCATCGTAGGTTTCTGCATTTTTTGGCCTCTTCCTGCGTTGACCTCTTGGGTATACACTTGATTATTGGCGTAGACTTTAACAATGCCACCTATACCAAAACGATTGCCAACCACATTATGTAATTGTAATTTTATCCAAGCATTCGTTGTTGGTTTTTTATTTTTAAACAACCTAAATTTATCATCGATACCCATAGCTAAATCGAGTAAACCATCATTATTAAAATCGACAAAACACGCATCATTTCCAGTGGATATTTTGGCTAAGCCAGATTGGTAGGTACTTAGTTTAAATTGATGATTGGGTTGTTGTAAGTATAAATCTATATAGCGACAGTCATAATAAACGGTCGTTATAATATCCACCAAACCGTCATTATTGACATCGCCGAATGTCGCACCAGCATGGGTTTCTTCATATTCAATCCCATGACTGTCTCGCAAGTCAGTAAATTTATTTCTATCATTTCTAAAAATGGTCGTTCCTCTGTGGTCATATTTTTTCATATAACCAGGGTGGGCTAATTGCGGCATTAACAAATCAAAATCTCCATCATTATCATAATCATACCAGTCTACTCCGGTGCCATGATTGCTAACCGTACTACGTTGGTCTATGGCTTTAGGGGCAAGTAAAGAACTAAAGAATCCTTGTCCATTATTTAAGTACAACTCATCCGTTTCTAAAAAATAATTAGCAATGTATAAATCTACATCTCCGTCCAAATCAATATCTGTGAATTGACAGCCTCGACTCCGTTTATTTTTATTGAAATTAGCGTAATAAGTGCTATCTGCATTTGCAATACAATCAAAGCCCATCGGATAATTCTCTTGGCCATTATGTGATGGATATAATCGTTTAGTGACGTCTTTAAAATTATTTTGGTGGTCGTTTAAAAATAGGTAATTGGGCTGAGGCACAGGATACGGTCCCCATAATTGGACCAATACTAAATCGGGGTAATCGTCATTATTAATATCTGCAATGCTAAAGCCGTGAAGAGAAGGCAAAGGCGGCAAATCAATAGCTTTTTTCTCAAAAATGCCTGGTGCTGTCTGAATATACAAGGCGCTTTCTTTATAACCAAAAAGCAAAATATCTTGTTGACCATTATTGTCCATATCGACAAAGGCGGCACCTGTAACGCCAAAAGAAAGTTGGCCAAATATTTTGTTGGTAATGTCTTCAAAATGCCCTTCCTTATTTTTATAGATATGCCCGTCTACTATTAAATCTAGCCAATTGTCTCCATCCAAATCACCCCAAGCGATATGTTCATTATGTAAATTGAGGGGAATACCTACACTTTTAGTGACTTCTTCAAAAATGGGCGGAACGGCAGGCACTAATTGCATGGTTACATCCATCGTTAAAGCACAATTTTCTCCACGTAATTTTTTAGAAGGGGTCTCTAAAATAGTCGGATAATAATTACCGCCATCTTCAGAATTACAAAAATCTTGATAAAAGGTAGCGTCTTGTTTTAGCCCAAAATCTCCTGTGAAATTATCAAGTACAATATAAAATTGGTCATTATTAACAAAAACGGGATTGGGTAATTCTATTTCAATAGCTTGATATCCTTTCCTTCTTTTCTTCTTTTGAATAGGCGGCGTCAAATCTTTAGCAAAAAACGGAAAATTTAGACCACTTTCATGACCATAAATATGGGTAGTAAATTTGCCCTTACCCCTACCGTCTAGGTGTAAGGTGATTTTTTGTATAAAGCCCGGTCGGTCAATTTGAAAACGAGCCATTTGAGTTGGATATTCCTTGGCTGAAATATTCGTACAGCTTTCAAGTGTATGATAATTGGAATAAACAATCGTGTTAGACGGACGAATTTCAGCAGTAGAAATAGTCGAAAAATTTTGGGCAAATAGTTGGTGACTAAAAAATAAACAGCATAAAAAGAAGAAAGAGATAATAGAATATTGTTTTGACCGCATGTATTTGAAATATCTTTAGATGAAGTGATTTAGTATTAAGTCACTAGTCATTAGGTCATTAGTGGGATTCAATACTAAAAACGGGAGATATTCAAAACAGATGCAGTTTTTAGGCTTTTTGAATTAAATTCATCGCTTCTTTTAATTCCTCTGGTCGATTCACGTTCATCAACTTTTGTCCCTCAGGTGCATCCACTAAATGCACTTCCGAATTAATTAATACCTTTCTTGGGCAAGAAAAGCCTTGGGCTAAAAATTGTAATAAAACAGGATAACTTTTAGGTTCCCAAATGCTAATTAAGGGTTCTGGGAATTGATTGACGGGGCTATTAAAAGCCGTGGCTATGGCGGAAGGTTGTCTATTTTTGACTAAGAAATCTAAAGTTTCTAAATCTAATAAGGGTAAGTCACAAGCAACAACCAACCAAGCAGCATTGGGTCGATGTCGAAAAGCGGAGGCAATCGCTCCAAAAGGACCTAAATCATAAAAAGTATCTGCTAAAAAAGGATAAGCCGTTGGCGACTCCTTTTTGCTAGACCGAACGGATAAAAAAGTTTCATCACAAATTTCATTCAAAACATCCGCCATGAATTCCCTTTGTGGTTTGCCATGATAATTAATTTGTCCTTTGTCTTTACCCATGCGTTGGCTTTTGCCACCTGCTAAAACTAATCCATAAAGCGGAGGTTTTTCTTCAGCTAACTGTTTGTCTATAAAAGCAGCAATTCTACTACTTCTTGAAAAAGGGTAAGTCGGAATTTTGTCAATATTGGGCAAATGTTCTTTTAGGTAAGTCGGAATTTCTTTCGCATCTTCCGTCATTAAAATTAATCCTACATCCGTTAATCGGTCTAATTTTTTAGCTAATGATTTTTCCTTTTTTGGGTCAATAACAACTATCTGTTTTTTAGCGGTAAAATGATTGCCATTCACCAACACTAAATCCGATTCATTAAAGTATTGTCGAAATTGGTAGGTCTCTAATTTTGATTTGGTGTCAAAACGATGAAAATCAATTTTGTCAATATAGTTCAAATTTGCTCCAAAATCTATTGCATTATCCTTTATTATATTTTCTTTACCAGCTTCATTTGCACTTTTATGGTCAGCATCTACATAGCTTATTTTATATTTTTTAGCCAATCGTTCCGTTATTTTATAAGCTAATTGCTGAATATTGCCACAAGGTGTGCCTATAATTGCCCATTCATTTCTGCCGAAAAAACCGAAATTAGGCTTGCTAAGTTTGGTATGTTTTTGATGTTTTTTTTCTGTCATTTGCTTGATTAATTTTATGCTATTGGAACGCTTTCTAGTGCTTAAAGTTTTATTCGATTCCACGATTTTTCAAAAATACAAAAATAGGAAGCATTCGTTGGCAAACAAAACCCCGAACAGGAAGAAATCTCATCTCAAAAATCCTTACCTTTGCACCTTTATTTAAAAAAAATGGAACTGATTTTATAGCGGAAGAGTTTTCATTTTGAATTTTCTTTTTCATTTTAATTTTTATTGACGACATGAAATTAGCCCTTAACTGGTTAAAAGAATATACAGATATTAACTTACCACCACAAAAGGTGGGCGAAATTTTGACGGATATAGGCCTAGAAGTAGAAGGCGAAGAAAAGGTTGAAAGTATTCCTGGTGGCTTAGCAGGCTTAGTTGTTGGTGAGGTCAAAGAATGTGGAAAGCATCCTGGAGCGGATAAATTATCCTTGACAAAAGTAGACGTTGGTGGCGACGAGTTATTACAAATTGTTTGTGGGGCGCCAAATGTAGCGGCGGGACTAAAAGTAGTTGTAGCAACAGTTGGGACGATGTTGTATCCTTTAGGCGGAGATCCTTTTAAAATTAAAAAAGGGAAGATTAGAGGAGAAGTATCTATGGGGATGCTTTGTGCAGAAGACGAGATTGGTTTGGGGACAGATCATGATGGTATCATTGTTTTACCAGAAGATTTAGCAGTAGGTACGCCAGTGCGAGATCATTATGATTTGGAGGATGATTACATCTATGAAATTGGTTTAACACCAAACCGTTCGGATGGAACGAATCAAACGGGTTCTGCTAAAGATTTAGCAGCTGCTTTAAAAATCAACTATGGACATTCTGGAGAAGTTAGAATGCCGTCTGTAGCAGATTTTGAAGTAGACAATCACGACTTACCTATTCAGGTGACGGTAGAAAATACAGAAGCTTGTCCAAGATATTCTGGTGTATCCATTTCAGGGGTGACGATTCAAGAATCACCTGATTGGTTGAAAACTAGATTGTTGTCAATTGGGG
>CALFWI010000010.1 GCA_937928615.1 uncultured Saprospiraceae bacterium
CCCCTTCTTCTCCCAATCTAGCGCCAATACCTTCTAATTTTCCGCCCATGCGAATGTCAAAATCTTGCTTTCCTTTAGGGCTAAAATAAGTGGTATGTGGGTCGTATAAATTAGCAAAGGCATTTAAATAAGCTTCAAATCTATCCGAACGCCGCATTTCATTGATTCGCTCAAAAATACCGTCGTATAATTCCTTGGTTTCTTCTTGACTTTCGGCGATTAATTCCGCTTTAGTTTTCTTTTCTGTTGATGCTGTCTTCTTACTTTTTGAGCTTTCTAATTCTAAAATATCTCCATTATCGGTACGCTTTTTCTCTCTTTTTGCTAAGTCAGTTTGCGCATCCATTTTCTCATCTAGCTTCGAGACAATTTGATATTTTAAATATTTTCGCCAATATTCTTTTTGCGCTGCCTCATCTTTTGGAAAAGGTTTCTTATCACTGTCCAACTCCAATATTTCTTTTTTATCAAAATCAAAATCGTAGTCAATATATTCGTTATAAATTCGCTCACTTCGAGCAATGGCTTTATCTAACAGATCAACCGATAAACTAAAAAACTCTAAAGTCCCTGCATTCGCCTCATCATCAATTTTTAATTCATATTGCTTTAATTGGTCGACTTCTTCTTGTGTAAAGAACCATTTTGCCCCATCTAAGTCATTCAAATATTTTTTAAATGCCTTTTTGGAAAAATCGTCGTTTAGGTTTTGTGGATTGAAATGTACTTGATCCATAACGGCCAATAAAGTTTCCATCACCAATTTCTCCTTGTCGGGATTGATTGGATCTGCACACCAAGCACCATAGCCGATTACGCCCGCCAATAGGGCTAATAAAAAAACGCCTCTTTTCTTCATGAAAAACAATTTGTAGGTTAATTCTTTGATTGTGAGCAATTTAACTATTTTTTTTCTGTGGGTGATTTCTTAGCCAAAATAGACTTGTATAAAAACAGTCCATTTTTAGGAAAGTTCGCTTAATTATCCGCAAATTGAGTAACTGATATCTTTGCTGTTAATCCTTTACGCATTTAAAAAAAACTAAGTTAAGATAAAATAATTAAATTACCAATATTGGATTGTTCTGAGGGTATGTTGACTGTTGCAAGTTACCAGTTGCCTGTTACCTGTTGCCTGTTTGCGCTAAAAATCTCGGTGAACTGAAGTTCACTTATACTTTATCCAGGGGAGTAAGCAGATAAACAATTTGATGTCTGAATCGTACTAGTCGCTCCATGATAAACCATCATGCCTTCTAAGGAATTATTGCCATCTAAAAACACCACTACATCATCAATCACTACTCTCGGAGCTAATTTATCTAAGGGCTTTTCGATGTTTACAGGAGTCGTTAGTTGTTCTTTTCGGGAAGTTACTATTTTTTGAAAATCTAGCTTTAAAACGGTCAATTTTGACGCTTTTTGCTCCATTATCTCAAAAGCAGGTTTCACTCCTTTTACGCCTATTACTTTTTCATTCACAAGGGTCGTTGCGGATAAGACCGTTGAGACAAAAAGCAATAAAAAGAAGGTCGCATATTTTACAAAAAAAGGCCGTAATCGCATCTTGATAGTTTTAAAATTTAACAGTCGGGATTTCCCTTAATTCAAATATCTATAAAAGGTTTAACGCACACAACATCTTTTTTTAGAATTTGCCAATAAAAAAAATAGTTATTTTCGTAAAAAACATTGATTACAAATGAATTATAAATTATTTTGCCAATAAAAAAATGAAAGATAGTCGTTTATTAATTATTTTTCAGGCATTGTCTAGCAAAGAAATTCGGGCTTTAGACAAATTTGTTCGCTCCCCTTATCATAATCAACGAGCAGATGTTATTTTATTATACGATTATCTCCGACAATTTGTACAACACCCCACTAAATTTAGCTTAGAAAAAGCAACTATCTTCCCCCATATCTTTCCTAAGGAATCCTTCTCTGAGAAAAAAATACGGTATACCATGTCGTTTCTATATCAAACTATTAAGGATTTTTTAGCTATTCAAACCTTTCAAAACAATCCCGTTAATACCCAAATAGCGGTTGTGCAAACCTATAGAAAAAAAGGGATGAATCGCTTATTTGAACAAGAATTAACGGCGACTACTACCCTATTAGAAAAAACGAATTTACGCAATCAAACCGATTACTTCCAAAATTATTTATTGCAACATGAACAGTATTTATTTACGACCAGTCAAACCAGAGGCGAAGCGGTTGGCCTCCTAGAATCTGGTGAACAGTTAGACCAATTTTTTATCATTAGTAAACTTCGACAAAGTGCAGAAATACTAAGTCATCAATCCTTAGACAATGCCCAATTTGAGCCCAACTTCCTGTCCGCAGTTTTGGCATATTTGACTAAAAACGGGACAAATAACAACCCTGCTATTGCCATTTATTATCATTGTTACCAAGTTTTAGCTATAGAAGATTCGCTGGCTTATTTTCAACAACTACGGCAATTAATTGCTACTTATAGCACCTGTTTTCCTGCTAGAGAATTACAAGATATTTATTCCTTTGCCCTTAATTATTGCATTAAGCGACTCAATGCTCAGGAGGTTGCCTTTGGACAAGAAGCACTTGAATTGTATAAAGAAGGACTACAGCAGCAAATATTTTTTGAAAATGGCATCCTTTCCCCCTTCCATTATAAAAATATTATTGCTTTAGGATTAGGGCTAAAAGAATTTGAATACGTTGGCGATTTTATTGAAGCCTATAAACCCTTTTTAGAAAAACAATACCGAGAAAGTACCTATTGTTATAATCTTGCGCTATTGCATTATCGAACGGCT
>CALFWI010000011.1 GCA_937928615.1 uncultured Saprospiraceae bacterium
CTTTTTTATATTTTTGCAGCTCTCTATAAAAAACACTTAAATTTTAAGGCACATTATAACCTAAATATGACAAAGGATATAGTTCTAGGAGTAGATATTGGCGGCTCAGGTATTAAAGGAGCATTGGTAAATATTAAAACAGGAGAGTTAGCTTCTGAAAGGTTCAGATTGGAAACCCCTCAACCTGCCGACCCTAAAAATGTCACCGAAACTTTTATAAAGGTCGTTGAACATTTCAATTACAAAGGACCAATTGGTTGTGGTTTTCCAGCAGTAATGAAAAAAGGTGTTGCGTTTACGGCTTCTAATATTCATAAAGATTGGATTGGCACAAATGCCGCACAACTTTTTTCTAAAGCTTCTGGTTGTGAAGTAGTGGTCTTAAATGATGCAGATGTAGCAGGCGTAGCTGAAGTCGCATTTGGCGTAGGTGCTAAAGTTGAAGGAACCGTTATCCTAATTACGATTGGTACGGGTTTAGGTTCAGCCATATTTTTAGATGGTCAATTATTGCCCAATACAGAATTTGGTCATGTCTATTTAAAAGGACATCAGGAAGTAGCTGAAAAACATGCTTCTAATTCTGCTAGAAAAAGGGATGATTTAAAATATGAAGAATGGGCTGTTCGATTTAGGACGTATTTAGAACATTTACAATTCTTGTTCACACCAGATTTATTTATTCTAGGTGGAGGGGCCAGTAAAAAGTACAAAAAGTTCGACCAAATTCTAGAAACGATTAGAACACCAATCAAAACTGCTGAAATGTTGAATGAGGCAGGGATTATTGGTGCGGCAATATCTGCGGTGAAATAGAGGTATAAGGGTACATAGGTATAAGGGTATAAAGGAGGATAAGTTTTCTACCTCTATACCTCTATACCTTTGTACCTTTAAACCTCTACTTCAAAATTTATTCTTCCACATCATACTCTCCACGGGGCGAATAGTACGAGTATTATATTTAGCATTCTTCTTTTTATTATAATAATTCTCTATATCTCCTTCTACGACAAAGTAAATAAGTTGTCCAATAGGCATTTCCGCATATACTCTCACAGGGTGGGTACAAGAAATTTCTAAGGTCCAAGTATTACAAAATCCTACATCTCCTTTTCCTGCCGTGGCATGAATATCTATGCCCAATCTCCCTACAGAAGATTTTCCTTCTAAAAATGGTACCGAGTTATGGGTTTCTGTATATTCAGCTGTTACGCCTAAATACAAGGTATTAGGATGCAGTACATAGCCTTCTTCTGGAATTTCAAAATGCTCAATTTCATTATGTTTTCGAGCATCCAAAATATGGTCTTTATAACGCGCTAAATGCTTCCCTAAATGAACATCATAGGAATTAGTTCCTAAACAATTTCGGTCAAAAGGTTCGATAACAATTTCTCCATTTTGGATAGCTTCGTATATTTTTTTATCGCTAAGTATCATAAGACGGTTGACGGTTCACGGTGGACGGTTCACGATTCGGCCACCTTATATTATTTTATGTTTACAATAAAGTACAGGAGTCAGTAATTGGACGATATTGTTGACTTACTATAAAATTATTTTGTTTGAGTACGCTTGACCATCCACCGTGAACCGTGAACCGTCAACCGTCAACCATTTTAAGCGTTTTTAATATCCCAAATCATAATACTCCGATCATCCCCACAACTCACCAAATAATCATTAAAAGTAGACCAAAACAGTCGATTAACTGAGTTTAAATGCCCTTGGTCACGGACTGTTTCAATAACTTTTAAGAGTTCATAAGAATTCGCATCCCAGATTTTGATGGTTTTATCCCTACTTGCGGTCGCAAAGATAGCTGCTTTTGGATGGAATGCAATATCATTAATCGTATACCAATGAGCTGGTTGGAAAGAAATTTCTTTGCCATCTTGATGCAAATCTCTCACTCTTAAATGGGCATCTCTCCCGCCACTAATTAAAAATTGTTGATTCGGACTATATTTAATGGCAAAAACAGAATTTTCATGGGCTGCTTTTATGGTTTGCTTGATTTCCAAAGTTTCCGCATTTAAGAGATAAATGTTGTGGTCACTAGCCCCAATAGCTATTTCATTTCTTTGGTCAGCATAAGCTATACAACGTAAACTTTGATTACTCAAATGTAAACTCTCTATCGTTTTTTGTTGGGCAATGTCCCAGCGAGTCAGCATTCCCGCACCTCCAGCCGTCAATAAATGAGCCCCTATTTGTTGAATGGCGAAAACGCCTTTTTGGTGATGCAAAACATTCTTCGTCTCCGTAGGATTCGCTAAATCCACCCAATGCACCCCTCCATTCATATTCCCTGCAACCACTGTATTCGCGTCTGCCAAATAACATAAAGAAAATATTTGGGTTTCCACTTTCGCTACTAAATGGCCCATTTCAGGATCATTAAAGTCCCATGCTACAATCCAGCCATCTCCAGCTCCAGAAAGGAATAAATTCGGCGATTTATAAGGTATGATAGAAAAAATGGAAGCATTATGACCAGTTAATGTCGCTATCTTTTCAGCTGTTATTTTTTTATTGCCCAAGTTAATGAATGATGAATGATGAACGATAAATGATAAATGATGAATTTATCGTTCATTGTTAAAAAAACGCTATTTTTTATGTTCTTTTTGTTCCAAATCAAGTATCGCCAATTCAGGCAATTCTAGCTTATCTGTCCCTCGAATCACATCTACTTCTATTTGATTTAGCATTAAATCTTCAAAAGTTTCTCTTTTTCTAACCAAATAATCTACGCCATTATAGACCAAAACTTCGGCAGGTCGAAAACGAGAATTATAATTAGATGCCATAGAAAAACAGTAGGCTCCAGCATTAAAAAAAGCTAATAAATCTCCTACTTTGGTTGCTTCTATAGAACGGTTTTCAGCGAAAGTATCTGTTTCACATATATAACCGACCACGTCGTACAATTTCTTTTCCCCTTTTGGATTAGAGACGTTGACAATATGATGATGCGCATCATAAAACATCGGTCGAATCAAATGATTTAAACCAGAATCTACGCCAATAAACAATTTTGCAGTCGTCTGTTTTACGACGTTAACGCGCACTAGAAAGTAACCACTCTCACTCACCAAAAATTTACCAGGCTCAAAAACTAAGGTCAAATCTCTACCATAAGCTTGGCAAAAACGATTGAATCGTTCAGACATTTTAACGCCTAATTCATCAATATCCGTAATCTTATCATCCGTCTTATAAGCTACTTTAAAACCACTTCCCAAATCTATAAAATCTAACTCGGGAAAATCCATTGCTAGGTTTAGTAGGATTTCCGCACCTTGCAAAAACACATCCACATCTTTAATATCTGAGCCTGTGTGCATGTGCAGTCCCTCTACTTTAATAGCATAAGCTGCAACCAGTTGTTTAATGTAAGGAATTTGTTGATAAGAAATACCAAATTTAGAGTTCACAGAACCAACAGAAATTTTATCATTTCCTCCTGCTTTGATATGTGGGTTTATTCGGATACAAACTGGAATCTTGGCTTCTTTTTGACCGATGTATTCCAATAAAGGTAAATTATCTACATTGATCCGCACTCCTAAAGCAATTGCCGCATCAATTTCCGCGAATGAAACCCCACTAGGGGTATAAATAATTTCGCTAGGTTGAAATCCAGCTAATAATCCCATTTTTATTTCTTGCACCGATACGCAATCTAATCCTGCACCTAACTGTCGCAAAAATTTTAAAATAGAAATATTCGTCAATGCCTTGCAAGCATAATTTAAAATCAGCTTTGGCACTTTAAATGCATTATTTAATCTATTGAACTGTCGTTCAATAATTGCACCATCGTAAACATATAATGGCGCATCATACTTTTCTGCTAATGCCAAAGGATTTACACCTTCGTTTAATTCAAATTTATGGGTTACTTTCTCCATTAAAACAACTATTTACAAGTTCAAAATTTCCAGTAATAACAGTTATATGTATATCGGCGAATTCATTCGCCGTAAAAATCATAAGGCGCTATTTTTACTGGCGAATAAATTCGCCGATACAATCGACTAAATGATATTGAGTACTCCTAATCATAAAAGCCACAAAGATAGTTAAAGCTAAGAGGTAATATTTAGTTTTAAAAATAAAATTCAACAACCAAACACCAAAAATAAAATTTGTCGCATCTTTAAGGATAGAAACCTCAATTGAAGCTAAGAAGTTTCCTTCACTGCATTTAAGTATTGTTAAAAAATAAAGCTTATTTTTAATTTTTAGCAATGCCATTAAAACAACTTTATATTGACTGAAAATGAAATCATAGAAGGTTGTCAAAACCAAAGTCGGCAGGCCCAAAAGGCCCTTTATGACCATTTTTCTCCAATCATGTTTGGTGTTTGCAAACGATATTGTAAAAACCGAGAAGATGCAGAAGATGTTTTAGTGAATGGCTTATTTAAAGCAATTAATAATATTCACCAATTTAAGGGGGATGGTAGCTTTGAAGGTTGGATACGTAGAATTGTAGTAAACGAAGCGTTAATGTTCTTGAGGAAACGACAAAAAATTACTGTAGAAATAGAAGAATATCATGTGGGGCCACTAACAGGCGGAACAATTGAAGACGAGTTAGCCGCTCAAGATATTTTAGAATTATTAGCACAAT
>CALFWI010000012.1 GCA_937928615.1 uncultured Saprospiraceae bacterium
AATTTTTGGGTATGTTTTTTTGCCAACACTTCACTTTTTACTCTAGCTGAAATATCGGTGGCTGAAATGAGGACACCAATAATTGCTCCGTTTTCATTTTTCAAAGGAACGAAATTTTGTTCTAGCCAGAGTTTTGGGAAGTCAGGGAAATTAGGAATTGTTGGTGTTTGGTAGATGTCATTAAGAATTGGTTGTTGTGTGGTTAGTACCTTTCGCATCAATGCTTCTTGAGCCTCAATATGCAATTTCGGGAGATGGAAGTCTGCTGCTCTTTTGCCGATTAACGCTTTTTCAGAGCGAAGATTGAACAGCCTGAGCAATTTTTTATTACCTCCTTGAAAATGGAAATCGGTATCTACCCAATAGATGAATTGAGGGACACTATCCATAATTAATCGAAGAAATTGTTCTCGATTTTCTAAAGCTATTTCAAAACGTTTACGTTCTTCAATTTCTTTGTTGAGTGTATCATTGTATGATTTTAGGGTTAAATTTCTATTTCTAATATTTTGGGTATATAATTGAACGCCTACAAACAATGCTAAAGCTATACTACTCAAACAAGCTAACTGAAACCACCAAGTTTGCCAAAAGGCAGGCTGTTTAATAATCGTTAAGGTAGTCCCTGTTTCATTCCAAACGCCATCATTATTGGCTGCTTTTACTCTAAAAGTGTAGGTTTTCGGTGCTAAATTAGTATAGACAATGGGGTTGCCAAATTTAGAGGAATGCCAAGTATCCTCAAAGCCTTCTAATTGGTAAACATATTGATTTTTCTCTCCTCGATTATAATTAAGGGCGGCAAAGTTGATAGCTAAAAGGTAATCATTATGATGAAGGGTAATTTCTTTTTGATTAATCCCTTTATAAACCGTCTCTCCTTTAGGGTTTATTTTTTTTAAGCTGGTTATATAGACAGGAGGCGCTTGTTTATTGGTTACAATTTTGTTAGGATGAAAACGGGTAATCCCTTTTCGACTACCAAAATAAATGCAATTTTTCTTATCTTTTGCACAAGAACCTAGCCTAAAAGTCAAGTCATCTAATCCATCCTTTTTCTCAAAGGCATTGATGAAATTATTTTGGAGGTCAAAGTGAAATATCCCTTCCGTCGTACTCGCCCAAATATTACCATCTACTGCTTCTATAATACTTTGTATCCAATATTTATGACCTAAATTACTGTGGTCTTTGAATTGCTTAGAGGTTAAATCGTAACTACATAAACCAGAGGTCGTGCCTATAAATAACTGATTATCCACCTTTTTTAAAGCAGTAATTCGATTTGAGGTAATACTATTTTTGGCGGTAGCATCATAAAAAAAACGTTCAAATATTAAATTCCCTGCTTCGTTTTTCGATGCTTTATTTAATCCATTATAAGTGGCTATCCAGAGGTTGTTTTCGGCATCTTCTACAATACTATTAATGGAATTATCACTAATGGAAGTCGGGTCGCCTTCTATTCGTTCATAATTGGTATAAACGCCATTTTGTGGATTAATCGCAAATAAACCTACTTCTGTTCCAATCCAAATAGTTTGTGCCTGGTCGACAAAAATTTCTTGAATATAAAAATCACTTATGTTTTTCCTTAACCATTTGGGGGTAGGAAATTTCTTCGACGTTAAGGTTTTCATATTAATGATCGTCACGCCCAATTTTGAGCCAATATAGAGTAATTCTTTATTTGGACTAAAAATACAAGAGACATAAGTATCTATGAAAAGCTTAGGATATTGATTACTAAAAGAATGAATGGTTCGGCGCTGTAAATCGTATTGTAGGACGCCATTTTTTCCTGCACCAATCCATGCAGTTTGTTGGTCATCTATAAAAAGATTCTGAGCATTAGGTGTTTTATAGGTTTGTCCAAAAATATCAAAAATATCAAATTGGCTAGTATACCAATTATACTGACTGATACCGCTAGTGGTTGCTAACCAAATCAATCCTTGTTCGTCTTCCAAAATGGACATCACGTTATTTCCTGCCAAAGAACTTAAGTCACTAGCATTAAAGAGATAGTTGCTAAAGGTGATAGCAGGTTTGTCATCAGTCGTAAAATAATCGACGGTCGTACTTGGTAAATTAGCCGTATCAATAATACTAATTCCATGGCCCATAGCAATCCATAATTGACCGTTGCTATCTTGTAAAATATCTTGTACCGCATCACTTGACAAACTAAAGGAATCTCGTTCATTTTCTACATAGCTGTGGAACTTAGGAGTCCATGATTGTTCGGCTATTTTATTAGAAGCTGCTTTAGGTAAATGCATTAAAAATAAACCACCCCCATGCGTACCTATCCAATACCGCTTTTGTCGGTCTTGGTAGACTTTCCAGACATTATGTGCCGCTTTATTATTGGAAGGTTGAATATTTCGAAATTTCCCATTCGTTATTGTTTCATTTTCTTCTGCTAATAATAAATGCAAACCGCCTGCCCAAGTCCCTACCCAAATCCAACCTTGGTCATCTTCTGTGATGGTTAAAACTGCTTTTGTTTTTAAACCATAAGGATTCTCTTTATCCGCTAAAAAATTCGTAAAGGTGGCGGTTTCATAATCATATAGATTTAGCCCATTTTCTGTCCCTACCCAAAGTCGATGCTGACTATCCTCCGTTATGGTCAAAATTTCATCATTACTAATGCTTTTATGATTCCCTTTTTCGTGCTTGAAGGTCGTCCAAGTTTCTGTTGGTTGATGATAGCGGGTTAATCCCCCCAAGCGAGTACCAATCCATAGATTTCCTCGACTATCTGCGTAAAGTGTTCTAATATTACTGGAATTCAAAGCCCCTACCTGTTGACTCGTATCTGCATAAAAAACCGTCATTTGATTAGGTCCATCATATCGACACAAACCATCATTGGTGGCAATCCACAAGAAACCATATTTATCTTTAATGATTTTATTGACCGTATTATTAGGTAATCCTTCCGTTTTTTGAATGTTATTAAACTGAATTGGTTTAATTGATTGCCCTATTAGGACATTACCTAGAACACTTTCCAATAGCAAGATAAGGAAGAAAACACATTTTGTAATCGTTAATCTCATAGCTATTATTTTGGGGCTTGAAGTACAAGTGCTATTATGGAGGGGAAATCATAAAATATATTACAAAATTCATGCCCTAAGTCATTGTTAGGAAGCATTTTAAACCTATATATAATCGAGGGGTAATCTTTTAAATATCAAATTCATATTTTCCATTACTACTATTCCGTTATCATTGAAAACTAAAAGCCCTGTAAAAGTGAATCTACAGGGCTTTTAATGATTACAGATAACCAACCAACACCATTGAATATATCTAGAGTTGATTGGTGTTTTTTAACATCATTCATGTATTATGAAATCCGTTGGGAAATAGAATCCGTTGGGGAAAAGTCCTCAACGAATTTTATTATCCTATTAAAACTATTTATTCTAAACCAAACAAATCAAATTCCATAGCCTTCACTTTAGCCTGATATTCAACCCAGTCTCCCTTAAAGAAGGTATCAATCTCCACCAAAGATTTAGTAACCGCTTTTTCCGCCTTATCAATTGCGACTTGCGCATTAGGCGTTGGTTTTCCATAAGAACTTCTTAAGTATCTTTGGGCCGTTCCCATCACCGCATTAAGGGTATTAGGATTTCGCTGAATGCCTTTTAATTTGTCTTTATCTACATAGCTAATAATCAAATCTTCCAATTGTTTTTTGGTCGATTTATTCAACTTAGTCATCGCTTTTTTAGTCGTATCTTGTACTGTTTCGGTCAATTGCTCAATCAACGCTACCTTCTTTTTAGCTTTTTTCAATTGATTAAAAGCAGTCGTCGCCTTTTCCATCATAGAAGCTAAATTATCATAAGCCACGCCTAAATCTTTCACATCTTGTTCGGTCACATCCGTAACTCTTGGGTCTAGTTTTACTTCAATTTCTGCTTGACCAGTTGCCTCACCATATTGTGCCACCAAAGTATATGTGCCAGGCAAAACATTCATGCCACTTGGCAAATCTTGGTCAGGTTTGGGGTCTCTTCTGCTAGGTCTTTGCATGCCATCTGCTCGCATATTCCAACCAATTTGTACCAAGCCTTTTTTATCTACTTTCCTAGAAAATTTTCGGATAGTATCTCCTTTGACATCAAGCACAAAACATTTGATTTTATTCGCTTTTTTCTTTTTATCTTTTTTAGGCGCATCATCTGCTTTATCTGCCATGACTTCCTTCACACCTTTTTGCTTCTTTTTGCGGTTCTTTTTAGAAATGACCTTATCCACCATTTTCTTTTTATCGGCATCTTTTGCATCTGGCTTAATCCAAAGATTTAAACCAGCACTTGTTCCTTTATTGTCACCCACAAATTCTGCTTGACCGATAAAACGAATACCTTGGTAAGACCGATAATTGGATAAATAGCCATCCGTCCCAGATAAGACCGCAAAGTCTTTAGCCGTATATTTTGCTTTGGCATATTCGCGTAATGGAGAAATATCGTCTAAAACCCAAAAAGCACGACCGAAAGTACCCAACACCAAATCATCAAAAGTCGATTGGATTTTCATATCTCGAATCTGTACCGAAGGCAAACCATTGTTCCATTTATTCCATTTCCCCCCTTTGTCAAAAGAAATATATAAACCAGCATCGGTTCCTAAAAATAATAGATTGGGTTCTTTTTGGTCTTGTACAATAGAAGTGACAAAACTACTTACATCGTTATCATCAACTAGTCGTCGCCAAGAGTTTCCATAATCTGTTGTATGATATAAATAAGCCGACCAATCATTTTGGCGATAATTATTCACCACCACAAAAGCTTCTCCTGCATTTGTGCTAGACACTTCAATTTGTGGAATCCAAGCCGTTTTTGGTAATTGCGGCATCCGACTAATTAAATTGGTCCAATTTGCGCCACCATCTTTGGTAATTTGTACATTCCCATCATCCGTTCCAACCCAAATTACCTTTTCATCAACAGGACTTGGGGCAATCACTAAAATACAAGTATTATTTTCTGCATTGGTCGCATCAATCGTCAATCCACCAGAAATATCTTGATGTTGTTTACTGGTATCATTCGTCGTTAAATCAGGGGAGATAATATCCCAACTCTCGCCACAATCGGTACTATAATGCACAAATTGACTGCCAAAATAAATCCCACAATTGGTATTTGGTTTTAGGGAAAAAGCCGCATTCCAATTATATCTAAGCACGGTTGTATCTGGGTGATTCGGTTTAATAAACCGATTGACGCCCGTTTCTCTATCTACTAAGCCCATATTTCCACCTTGCGACATGGCATAAACATAACGATTATCATCTGGTTTAGGCGCTGCATCAAAGCCATCTCCAAAAAAGACTTCTTGCCAATCTGCATTAATAATACCGCCTCTTTTCAAAGAAAAAGCAGGCCCTGCCCAAGTACCATTATCCTGCATTCCGCCATAAATATTATACGGAAAATCGTCATCTACATTGACATGGTAAAATTGTCCAACTGGCAAATTGGTCACAAAACGCCAAGTATCACCACCATCTTTAGAGATATTCATGCCCCCATCATTTCCATCAATTAAATACATTGGGTTAGTCGGAGAAATCCAAAAAGCATGGTGGTCAGGGTGGACATTATTGCCATAATCAGCAATAATATCAAACGTCTTTCCACCATCCGTACTTCGAGAAACATAAGTGTATAAGCTATACACCCGATTTTCGTTTTTAGGATCCACAAAAATATCGTAGTAATAAAAAGGTCGATTCCCTATATTTTCATGAGCAGAATGTTTTTTCCAAGTAGTGCCACCATCCATAGATTTAAAGAGCGCATTTTCTTTAGCTTCAATTAAAGCATACACTACTTTTGGATTAGAAGGCGCAAAAGACAAGCCCATTCTACCCAAATTTCCTTTCGGCAAACCTTCTTTGTCGGTTAATTTTTTCCAATTTGCGCCACCATCATAGGTAATATACATGCCAGAACCTGGACCACCGCTATTAAAAAAAGCAGGCGTTCGACCAAATTCCCACATCGCCGCAATCAATTTATTCGGGTTATTTGGGTCTGCCACTAAATCTGCAATGCCAACGCCTTCGTTCACATATAAAACCTTATCCCAATTATCGCCACCATCGGTCGTTTTAAAAACGCCTCTACTTTTGCTCGTTCCCCATTGCGCACCCTGCGCGCCTATATAAACCGTCCCCGGTCGAGTTTCATCAATGATAATTCGGTGAATGACTCTCGTTTCTTTTAATCCTTTAAAAGTCCAAGTTTTACCCCCATCAATGGATTTGAAAACACCTGCGCCACTATTTTGTGAGTTTCGAGGATTTCCTTCGCCCGTTCCCACCCAAATTTCCGCAGGATTGGCTTGATTAATTTTAACAGCCCCAATAGATAATACATGTTGTTTGTCAAAAACAGGTGCCCAAGAAATACCTCCATTTTCACTCAGCCAAACGCCACCAGAGGCGGTTCCCACAAAGATTCGATTCTCGTCCGATAAATCGACATCAATGGCGGTAACTCGACCACTCATACCCGCTGGGCCAATATTTCTGGCTTTCATGGATTTGAAATGCTCGGCATTAAAATCTTGTGCGGTGAGTAAAAAAGAACAGCATAGCAATGCTAGGGTGATTAACTTATTCATGTTAGTGCTTTTTATTATTTGATAGGGCAAAGGTAGGAAAAGAAAAGAAGATTGGGGAGTGGGGATTTTGAGGAGTTTCTGATTTTAATGGATAAAATGATGAAACGTTGACGCATCGAATAATGAAACGACTACGCACCGAATCCTGAAGAGATTCAACGTAAATAACCCCGTATGGAAATGCGGGGGCAGGAGAATGAGAGTGGATTCCCAACTCTGAAAGAGTTGAACATGCATTGTTTACGTTCAACTCTTTCAGAGTTGTGGGAGAAGGCTAATTTTATCTATTCCACCGCATTTCATACGGGGCTATTTTTGTTCAACCACTCCGTGGTTATTGGGTAACCAATTCCATTACTGGGTGAAACAGTCTTATTAAATCTGCACATTCTAATCAGACAGATTGGGCTATTATAAGCAATTTTTTACAAGAAATGTGTAAACCTATCCAGAATCGAACTGGAATCTTCTGGCTCAAAACCAGACGTAATAACCATTATACCATAGGTTTAGTTGGGTGTAAGACGAGACTCGAACTCGCATCTTCCATCTTCACAGGATGGCGCATTAACCAATTATGCTACCTACACAGTCGGGAAGGCCCGAATCGAACGGACTAGTCCATGTTTCCAAAACACAGATGCTTAAACCTTAGTCACTTCCCGATATTCTATTCATAAAAAAAAGCCTTGCAGAGACGAACTCTACAAGGCTTTTTTAGTATTGCACATACCATAACCATTACCATAGAGTTGCTCTATTGTTTATCGGCTGCGGTTGATGTGTATTGCTAAAAGTCATTTTTTATTATTTTTAAATACTTGTTTTTTATCAATAATTTTATGGGGTTCGAGGGTACAACTTTTGTTTTTGGGGAATAGTTCCTTTTAGTGTTAAATCAATGAAAATAAGATTACTCACTCATTTATTTTAACTTTTTTTGTTTTTGATGTATAGTTTTTTGAAATTGAATTGTATCTATAATATTCTACCCATTACAAACAACAAACGAGGATGGCAAAAGCCAAGGTGAATTACCTAAACGATTTTTAAAACATAAGTAATGAATTTCAAATTCCTAAAATGCTCAGACAAAGTAACACCAGTCGAGGGCATAACAGCAAGCAAAAAAAGT
>CALFWI010000013.1 GCA_937928615.1 uncultured Saprospiraceae bacterium
ACTATCTGTTGTGCGTAGCCTGTTCCAGGACCAGAGATTTCAATTTTTGCAGCTGATGGAATGTCCGTAATCGTTACTTTACCCGATTCACCCACTACGCTGACACTATTACAGTCACCCATAGTTTGACAAATTTCTCTAACCACATCTATTGGATTAGATAAATCATAACAGCCTTGTAAATTATTGATATTCTGCCCTGTACTTAATCCCTGTAATCCATCTTCATAAGCAATATACCAAACTAAACAAACTCCCTCTCCTGCATCATCAAAATTAACTGCACTAAAAGTAGGTGGTAAGCCTAAAATATTATTTCGGTCATCTGTAACGACCCATCCTCTATTACTTCCACGACGATTACCACCTAAAGTAATGCCATTTGCTGGAATATTATCTGCTTCACCATCACTTACACAGAAAATAAAATTACCTGTTGAAGTTAAAACACCACCTTCTACATCACAATCAGGAGGTGAGATAGTTCCTGCACAAGTACAGCCATCCGTTAGGATGACATCATTATCTGTATTAGGATTTCCATCATTACAGCGAGTTCCTGCTGCCTGTGCACCATCTTCTAAGTTAATAACCCCTAAATCTATTGGACATTCTCCATTTCCCCATCGAACATAAATATCAACACTTCCAGCCGCTAAATTTCTAAAGGCAGCCATGCCGTCCGTATCACGTACATCCAAAGGATAAGTATTCCCGCCGTCCATACTAAATTCAATATGAGTACGACCTGAGTTATCTGCAAAAGAGAATTTAATTTCTCCATTAGCCTGTCCACAACCTGGATTCGTTTGTGTTACTGTTACTTCTGGAAAACCAGTTCCTGAACAAGGTTCACCATCAGGCGTACTATCACAAGCATTACCGATACCATCACCATCGTTATCTGCTTGATTAGCATTACTGTTATCAGGACAATTATCACAAGCATTACCTATCCCGTCACTATCTCTATCATTTTGACCAGCATTGCTATTATCTGGACAGTTATCACATTGATTACCAATTCCATCACCATCATTATCTGCTTGACCAGCATTAAAGGTATTTGGGCAATTATCTTGATTGTCACAGATACCATCGCCATCAGAGTCGCCTCCTTGATTAGCGCATGGGTCACAAGCACCACAAAGCCCCATGATTCTAATCTCATCTACATCGAAAAAACTGCCTTCTCCATTATTATTGGCAGGATTGTATCCTAAAATCTGAAAAGAAAAGACGGCTGTTCCCGTAAATTCAAAATCATTGTCTCCTGCAAAATTGAAATTTTCTAATTCCCAATTATTATTATTTACAGTCAAATCTGTTCTTCTATAGATTTCCCTGCCATTTTTTTCAATTAATATTCCAAAATCTCTAGCAAAATCATTTGGCCCATTTCCTCCTGATTGATGTAAAAAATTTCTTGGAGAGAATTGATAAAAACTAAGGCCAGTTAATCTTCCAGAAGAGCCAGAATTAACAGTTATCTCGAAACGAATGGCATCATCATCATCTACGCTAAAAGAATTTCCTGATTCTGTAGGAACACAAATAGCCGCATCAGAACCATCTGCTCCATTTACACAGGAATGACTTCCATCCTCTCTACTAACTATGGATGCGGTTACATTCGCACAATCAGCCCTATCTGGAAATCTAGGGGTAAATTCAGCATAATCTCTTTTAGAAGAACCAGTCCTTTCCGAAAGACAGGCATCTAAATCGTAATAAACTAGCGTTTCTGCGTCACAAGCAAATGTAGCATTTTGCGTTGAAGGCGGGTGTTCCGTTGTTTTGCCGAAAGCATTAATACTAAAAGCAAAAAAACTGAGGGTAAGAAAGAAGAGCATTCTTTTCCCTTGATTTAGGTGTTTTGAGCATAAGAAATTCGAAAAATTGGGCAAAGTGTACCCAAGTAGGTAAAGTCTTGTCATTGTTCTATAGTTTTTGTTAATAAAATGTTTTGCTAAAAAGAGGGGACTTTTAGTAAAAGGGGGGTAAGCAGCCTTATGGAGTTATAAAATGTAAGTGGTTTAAAATATCCAATTTGATACTTAAGGGCGTACATTAAGTACTGAATGGGACAATTAAAATTAAAAGGTGATAAGTTTATGAGAACAAGTTCTTATAAACTTAATTATAGCTTAAAAATTATGTATTGGCTATTTTGCCTTAGTATTTACTTATCAAAATCGTATGGGGGGAGGAGTTAATTTTGGTAAGTTTTCAGCTTTGAATATTGGTATTTCTTTATCTAATGAAAAATAACAAAATCCATATTTTGTAATGATTTTTACTAATTCATCATACACACATAATAATGTTATTGAAAAATAAATATAGTTAAGAATGGCTATATTCTTGGCAAATAATTTGCTTGATAGTTGTTTTAATTCCTAGTTGCCTTTTTTCGTTCCTATGTTTTAGTTTAAATCGCTCTTTTTGCACAGTTTTAGTAGTACACTAAGTGTTATGTACTTACAATATTTTTAAGCAAAAAGAAATAGTTTATTACAATTCTAAAGTAACAAAATAACACCAATCTTGGATTGATAAATCCCTTTCTAAACTAACCTAAAAATTCATTTAACAAATCTTAGAATTATGAGAAAACGGCAAATGCTTCTTTTTGTACTACTGTTATTAAATGGTCTAGTTTTCGGAAGTAATGCCAAATCAGATAGTTTACTGATTAAACTTGAACAAACGCAAGAAGAGGTAAAAAAAATTCCCATTCTTTTGGACCTCAGTTTTGAATACCGTTATCAAAGTGCTCAAAAAGCCATTGAATTTGCTAAAACAGCCTATGAACTAATTAAAACTACCCGAAATACGGAGCATGAAATTCAAGCAATTCGACAAATAGGCATTGGCTATTTTATTAAATGGGAATTAGATACCGCCCTTATTTTTTTAGATACTGCTTATCAAAAAGCCATAGCAATGGATAAAACAGCCGATTTGCCAGCTATCATAAATGGTATTGCCTGCGTTCATTTACAAAAAGGAGCCTACCAACAGGCTATGGAAAAATTTCACGAAGCATTAGCTATTTTAGAAAAAGAAGAGAATGACCGATTACATAGTTTAGTTTTAAATAATATTGGACTTATCCATTGGCAAAAGAAAAGACCTGAACAGGCACTAAACTATTTTAAACCATCCCTGACTATTGAGCGGAAAATCAATAACCCAGCGGGCATAACTATGGCACTCAATAACATGGGACTTCAATACGATTTATTGGAACGTTGGGACGACGCTTTAAAAAGTTATGACGAGGCTTTTACTATAGCAAAATCAACAGAAAATAATTTGATGCAAAATGAACTATTGAATAACATTGGAACAATCTATAATAAACAGGGAAAAAAAGAGGTAGCTTATGGTTATTTTCAGCAAGCTTTAAAACTAGCAGAAAAGACAGAAGACCAAGGGGCATTGAGTAAAATTTTAGGTAGTCTAGCAGCCTTGGAACAATCAAGAGGCAACCAAAATAAAGCCATCAATTATGCCCGAAATGGATTGAGTATCGGAACAGAAATTGAAGATGTACAAGGAATGACCACTAATCTAGAAACGCTAATCGCTGCTCATTCAGCTCTTAAGGATTATGAAAACGCCTTTATTTACAAAAAAGACTATCATCTATTACAAGACAGTATTCACAATGCAGAAAATAGTAAGCAAATTTTAGAACTCTCTGCTAAGTATGAGAGTGAACAAAAGGATATAGAAAATCTGCTCCTCAAGGAGCAACAAGCAAAAGATAAAGCCATCATCAATCAGCAAAGAGCCACAAGTCTATTAGCCATACTTTTCCTTATTTTTATGACTCTCATTGCCGTTTTCTTATATCAAAAAAATCAAGCTAAGCTAAAATACAGCCGAGTTTTAGAAAACACGGTATCCGAAAGAACTGCAGCCCTTAAAGCTTCCAATGAAGAGCTACAAAATTCCAATAAAGACCTCAAACAGTTTGCCTATATTGCCTCCCATGACCTTCAAGAACCGTTGAGGACGGTTGGAAATTTTGTAGGCCTTTTGAAACACCGCTACAAAAATCAATTGGATGAAGAAGCCTTGCAATATATAGATTTTGCAGTAGAGGGGGTTAGTCGAATGTCTCAACAAATCAGAAGCATTCTTACTTTTTCGAAAGTTAGTCAACAGGACATTGTTTTTGAGCTAACAGATTTGAATAAAGAAGTTGGTCAAAAGATAGCCGATTGCGCTCATCATTTTAGGGCAAAAAATGTTCAATTTAGTATGGATAATTTGCCGTCTATTATTTGTGAAAAGAACCTCATAGCACTAGTTTTTCAAAACTTAATTAGTAACGCTATTAAATTTA
>CALFWI010000014.1 GCA_937928615.1 uncultured Saprospiraceae bacterium
GGAATTAGTTTAAATCAACTGACCTATTAATTTCCATAATAATCGCCTTAAAACTACTCTTTGGACTATCACAAATCGAACAAACATAATCGTCTGGTAAATCACCAAAAGCAGTAGTAGCCGCAATTCCCTGCGCTTCATTTCCATAAGTCGCATCATAAACGGTTAGACAATCCATACATTGATACACTTCTTTTTGACTAATCGCCTGAACAGCGGTCTCTTCAATAGCTAAATCGGAAATGGTGGGGACTTCCCCTAATTGTTCAAAAAACAAACGACTCAATTCCATTAACAAACCGGGTAATTCTATTTTGTCTACATCTTGCGCGTAGGTGAGGTATTGTAAGGTATTTGGGTCAAAGCTTTTGGCATATAAGACATTATAAGTTGGTCGAATATCAAAATCCTGGACTGCTTTGGGTTTTGGATTTTCCTCAATAACAATGGCTGTAAAATTCTTGCTATAAGGGCTACTAATGCCAAAAGTTAAACCATAGGTGCTGATATCATTTTGGTCAAAATTGCGGATAATAAAACGTTTTAAATCTAAAGCAGTTTTATCAGCAACAGGCAAATGCCAATTTAATTCCAATAAAGAATGGCGAACATTGATACCAAATTTGCCTAATAATTTTTCCCATTTTAATTTAAAAGAAGTAGGAATACCTTTAACAATAATGGATTTCCAAGGCGTAATACAAATTTTACCGATTTTACATTGTAAACATAAATCGCATAAAGCATTTAAAAAATCCAAGTAATAATTATTATTTCGCCAGTATAAACCCAACCAATAACTATTTTCTACCCCCGTTCGATTCATCCCTTCATAATAGGGAAACATCACAAAAGGAATTTCTAATTTTTTGTCTATGGTTCGGTTATTTCTAGAATCGACTAATTGATTGACTGTTTCAAAGATAAGATTGGCCTTATCTAGCGCCAAACAATGTTTCTCTATCATGGCACTTACTTTCCCTATATCCCAAGTATAAATTAGAACGGGATAGCGTTGATGTTTGTCCCAAGTCGGTAATTTTAGATATAAATACCAGTAATCTTCGTGGTGGGAGGCAATGAAATTAAGATGCCCTGTGAAAAGCGGTACTAAACGCTGTTTGGGGTCGGTAATGTTTATTTCAAGGGTTGTTTTGTTTCTAAACTGCTCTAAAATATACAAATAGGTAGCGCTGCCTACCCATTGAGTAGTCGATAAAATTTCAGATGCAACGTAAGAACAGGTAATATTTTGATGCTTTTTTTTAGGAAGGGTTTCTAGTTCAATATTTGGAAATTGGGCGACTATTTTTTCCTGTCCTTCCACAAAAGGCAATACAATATCTTGTCTTGACCCAAAACTTATGGATTTTAGACCTAAAGCCTCTGCCATAGAGATGACTTGTTTGAGTTCACTTGGTGACAAGACCCCTCCTTTAATGAGTATTCTTTGTAATTTATTTTTATTCGAGATGACCATATGATGGTTGATTGATTCTAGTTATTTATTGTTTTTTTGAGGCTGATTTATTTTATTGCAGATTAGACAATCGCTTAAAAAAAGTAATAACTATCCGTTGTTAATATTAATCCGTTGTTGAAAAACAGTTAACAACGGATTAGTATTAACAACGGATTTTATCTTGGTAATGTATAAGGCAAAAAATCTTCTTCCTATTCATTTTTTTACGATTATCTAGTGATAGTTATCAGTCAACTAAACAAGCCAATCACCTGCCGAAAATAGCCGAAAAAATTCCTTTCTTACTAGCATTCCTATTCATCTCCTTTTCTCCTGCTAAAGCTTGTCCTTTTTTAGGTTTGGCTAATAATAATTCTTTGAGTTCGGGTTTACAACTACCACAAGCCGTACCTGCCCCTGTTTTATCGCATAATTTAGGTAAAGTATTAAAACCTGCGGCAATGGCTTTTTCTAAATTTCCTTTACCAATATGGTTGCAAGAACAAATTAATTTGCCAATTACGGGTTCTTTTTTAGTCGTATTTCTTAATAATTCGGTGCGTTTTTCAGATAATTCTATTTTGCTTTCAATCAGTCGTTTGAATTCAGGAAACTCCGCTTTGTCACCAACTAAAATGGCCCCAATCATTCTATCTTGATAAATGATACACTTTTTATAATAGCCTTGGGTAATGTCTTGAAAAATGACTTCTTCGTAACGAGTATCGTTATTGGGTATACTAATTTGACCGATAGAACATAAGTCTAAATCTTCAAATTTTAGGACATTCATTAAAACAGACCCTTCATAAGCGCTATTTAAATCACCTGAAAGGTAGCCCGCTAAAGACCTCGCTTGTTGTTCTGCGGCAGTTGTAATGCCAAATAATTGTTTGTTGAATGCGGCAATTTCTCCTATAGCAAAAATGGCAGGGTCACTTGTTTGCAAATATTCGTTGACAACGACACCTCGTTTTACGGTAAGGTTGGCAGTTTTAGCTATTTCAATATTGGGTAGCGTACCGATAGCATATACTACTGCATTGCAATGAATATTTCGACCACTTTTTAAACTAATTTTTAATTCCGAATTCCCACCCGTTTGAACAATCGTACTTACTTCATTATTAAAATAAGTCATAATGCCTCTTTCGGCGACATCTTCGGCTAAAAGTTGACTGCTTATCACATCTAATTGCCGTTCCATTAATCGTGCAGCTCGTTGAATAATGGTTACTTTAATGTTCATGGTTTTTAAAGCGGCCGCCATTTCTAATCCTAATAAACCACCACCCACAATCGTTACATGTTGTTCTTCAACGGGTAAATTGGTTGCCTTCAAATATTTTTTTAAACGTTCTGCATCTAAGCGACTACGCATGGTAAATACACCTGATAAATGAATCGGTACTTCTCTAGGCACAAAAGGGCGACTTCCTGTTGCTAAAATTAATAGGTCATACGGATGTATTTGATGATTACTATCCACAACTGTTTTACCCTTGGCGTCAATGGTGTCAATACTAATCGCCCGATGTATGGTTAAGTTTAATTTAGCTAATGCTTCGGCTTTAATTTTTTGTAGTTGTGACCAATCTAAATGTTCGCTGACATATTCGGGTAGCAAAATCCGATTATAGAAAGGGGAGGGTTCTTTGGAAAAAACATGAATTTCATCTTCCTTATTCAGTATTCGATAAGCCCTGACAAATTCATAAGCGGCTGCACCTGCGCCAATAATGACTATTTTTTGCTTTTCTTTTTTATAAGGAGCAACCTGTACGGCAGCATATTTATAATCAGGTTGTTTGGAATAATTGTCTAATAGGTTATTGGTTAGATTATTCGCTCGCCTGAAATCATTATTCAATTTTTTACCCCAATGCATCGGTAAGAAAACGACTTTATCCCGAATGGTATCGGTGATTTTTACTTTGACGCGCACTTCACCTCTTCTACTGCTAATAACCGCTAATTCTCCATCTGCTAAATTACGCATTCGAGCATCGACAGGCGAAATTTCTAAAAAAGGAAAAGGGCGATGTGTTTTGAGTCGATTGACTTTACCTGTTCGAGTCATCGTATGCCATTGGTCTCTTAATCTTCCTGTGGTTAAAATTAAAGGGTAATCGGTGTCAATGGCTTCGGAATTATTTCTAATATTTACGGGTAGGTTAAAAAACGCTTTTTTAGATTGGGTATAAAACTGTTTGTCTTCAAATAATCGAGGCGTGCCTGGGTGATTATCATAAGGAACGGGCCATTGGAAAGTGCCTTCTTTTTTTAAACGGTCGTGACTAAGCCCAGATATATCAATATTTGTATTTTTGGTTAAGCGACAATGCTCATCATAAACTGCTGCGACAGATTGGTAATTAAACCCATGAAAACCCATTTTTTGAGCAAAAGTCCATAAGATTTCTGCATCGGGTTTAGCCATACCAGGGGCATCTACTACCTTTGGTAAAAAGCTGATGCGACGGTCAGAGTTGGTCATCGTGCCATCTTTTTCTAACCAACCAGCGGCAGGCAAAACTAAATCGGCATAAGTAGCCGTATCTGAGCGATTAGAAATATCTTGCACAACGACAAATCGAGCATTCTGGAGGGCTTTTTCCATTTTTCGAGCATCTGGCAGACTGACTAATGGATTGGTACAAATAATCCAAATAGCTTTTAATTGCCCCTTTGCCATGGCGTCAAACATTTGGGTCGCCGTCAAGCCTGGTTCTTTTGGCACCTTGTCAACGCCCCAAAATTTGGCGACTTCGGCTCTATGTTGAGGATTACTTTGTAATTTATGGGCTGCTAATAGATTAGCCATGCCTCCAACCTCTCGACCTCCCATCGCATTAGGCTGTCCAGTCAAAGAAAAAGGGCCTGCACCTGCTTTACCAATTTGCCCTGTTAATAATGAAATATTGAGTAAAGCTAGATTTTTATCTACCCCAATCACACTTTGATTTAATCCCATTGCCCACATACTGATAAATCCTTTAGATTCTCCAATATAGGTAGCGGCTAATTTAATTTCTTTGGTGGAAACGCCACAAATGTTAGCGGCTTCGATTAGAGACGTTCCCATGACTAATTTTCTGAAATCCTCAAAACCTGCCGTGTGACTTTCTATGAAAGCATGATGTGCATGGCCATTTTCAATAATTCGACGACTAATGGCATTGAATAGTACCACATCTGTTCCCGGTTTTAACTGTAGATGAAGGTCAGCAACGGAGCAGGTTTGAGTTCGCCGAGGGTCAACGACAATAATTTTAGTAGTTGGATTTTGCTCTTTGTGTTTTTCCAATCTTCTAAACAGAATAGGGTGACACCAAGCTGGATTGGCGCCCGCTATCATAAAACAATCAGCTAATTCTATATCTTCATAACTAATAGGAACAGCATCTTCGCCCAACGTTTTTTTGTATCCAACTACCGCCGAACTCATACAAAGACGAGAATTCGTATCTAAATTATTCGTACCAATAAATCCTTTCGTTAATTTATTGACTAAATAATATTCTTCGGTGGTACATTGTCCTGATACATAAAATCCTACACTATTCGGTCCATGTTTTTTGAT
>CALFWI010000015.1 GCA_937928615.1 uncultured Saprospiraceae bacterium
TGACAATTTTTGCACAAGTTCAATCCTTTCAGGATTGTGAGACTCGAATCTGCCAGCATTCTCCGCATTTCATACGGAGTTATTATAGTTTAATCACTTCGTGATTGATAGCAATGCAAAAATTGTCAAAGAACCAAAATAATTAAACAGAAAAAACGGTATCCTGTAGTTTACAACGAATTTACCATTCATCGTTCGTCATTTCACCGTATAATTAATAGTCTTATACCCAATAGATCCATCTTCACTTTGCGCCACCACTCGAATCTGGAAAGTACTGCGGTCATCCGTTTGGAAATAATCAAAATTGGTTTTACCGTCTTTTTTGGTCGTTAAATCCGCGTTCCAATAAACTTGTGGTCTAAAGAAAGGTTGGAAACGATTATTATTAATTTGGGCAGGGTCGAACATCGGGAAAACGGCTTCTTTTTGCACGCCATTTACCGTAATGACATTATTAGCCTCAAAAACGGGTAAACTTTCAATTTTGTCGTAAGTGGTAATTTTAGTTACCCCATTAGACCCAAATAATTTATATTGCTTATTTAGTTTTTTTAAATCGTAAAATAACTCTACTTTTTCTACATCTGTCATTCTCATTCTTGCCAAGAAATCGCCATTTCTAGTCACAATATCATCGACAATAATTAAGGGTTTGCCTCTAAAAAATTTATCATAAGCCGATTGATTTTTAGGATTATACATCTTGGCGATATAAGTACTATCCTGTAATTCAAATCGTAGAGGCGTTAAGTTTTCTTTGAAGAAAATAGACATAAATTCAAAATCCTCATATTCCTTCGTAATAAAAGAAGCGTCAGGTTTGATGGTTTTTCTTGTAGTCGTATATTTTTCGGTCACGAAATTACTTTCTACCGAGCTATATCTTTGGAAGATTTTTTTACGCTGTCGACTTAGCCCTAAATAAGTAGCAATTCTATCATTGGTTGGCAGCGCTTGCATTTTATTAACCGCTAATTGATTCTCCTCACTAACTCTAATTTGCTCATAATCTTCTTGTTGTCCGAGAATTTGAAAGCCTCTATCTCCATAAAATTCGGGAATAGCCAAGTAAAATTCACCGTCTTCATTGGTACGAGTATATAAAACTCTATCTTCTGTTCTAGAATAGGCGCCCAACACTTTGGCTGCATGTGCAGCCCCCTTATCTTGTTTGGCAATGCCTTTTAAATATAGTTTATCGCTGATAATACTGGTTACTTGTGGATTGACGACTTGTCCACTTCGCAAATTCCCTGCGTTCATTAAATCATCTCCTACTAAATCCCAATCTACTACAGAAACAGATAAATTGGCAGCTACGGTGTTTCCTGCTTTGTCTTTTACGGTAATCGTCGGGGTTACTTTTTCTCTTGCCTTAAAGGTGTTCTTAGGCAATTGGATAGAGATATTCAACTCATTAGTAGTCGCCATTGCAGGTTGACCTAAGTTGTTTTTTCCTTTTACGGTCTGCGCAATTCCTTCAATATCATTATAAATCGGTAATTGGGTTTCTACCAATAAGACTGATTGTTTATTGGCTTTATTGATACCCGTAAATTGTAGCAAATAATTGCCCGATTTTAAATTAAAAGGAATTTTATAATAACCATCTACGGCTGTACCGCCAGTTGTTTTTAAAAAAGAACTATGTTGTACCATTCCTTTGGCATCTAATACTGTTGCACGGATGGCTACTGGTTTGGCCTTAAAAGCTTGGGATAAATATAGTTGATACCAGACAATTTCTCCTGTTACATAAAAAGACTTGTCGAGGTGTATCACACATTTATCGGTCGCCACATTGGCAACTGCTGTCATGGAAAATACCAAGACCAAGCATAAGGATAACATATTTTTGACTAGGCGAAATGGAGTAATCATATTATTTTTTTAGTATTTTTTTTGCAAAAGTTTGATGTTCTGGTATTGCAATATTGCCTTGTTGCATTGTTAGAACATGGCAACAAAGAAACACCGAAGCATCACACTTCTAATTAATCCACCAAACAGGTCTAACGGTAGTTGATTTGGCAACTGAAGAACAATTACAACAGTCATTTGGTGCAAGCCCCCCTTCACTAGGAGGAGCAGGACAAGGTAATGGTGGATTATCGGCTAAACTAGGACTTACATATACTCTTCTAATCGTTTCTTCTGTCGCATAGAAATAACCAAAAACATCTTCTTTTGGGTCGTCTGTATTAGCAATATTCGTAATGACTTTTCCTGCTGGAGCTTGAAAAAGATTTCCTGTTCTAGCAACTACATTTCCAACTTGTGTCCAATAGTCATAAGCTGTTTGCGTTAAAGACTGTTGGGAAACCGTTAAGTAGAGTCCTTGTGAATAAATCGAACTAATACCTGTATTTAAGGCTTCAAAATTATCAATTCGATCAACACTTAACTCTGGGCCGTTTATCGAAACGTAATTACTAAGTGGAGAAGAACTAATGTAACAAGTTTTGGCTTCTGCGTCTATGCTAGTTGGTCGACAAGCTCTCGCTCCATATGCTTCTGGAGAATCTGTAAATTGATACGTGGTCGTAAACTCCCATAAAAGCCGTGCATTTTCCGAAGAAGCTTCAGGTTTTAAAGGCGTACTAATACCATAAGTTAATTGATTGAATAACTTAGTATTTCCATTAAGGTCTACTGATTCGATTTGAGTTCTTTCAGCTGTTAACCCTTCAATGACTGGAGCTGGTAATAATTCTTCAAAACTGGAAGAATAATTTCTATTATCAAAAGTAGCTACATTTATTTTGTAAGACTTTCCATAGTCTATTTTGAAATTTGGGTCATTATCAGGAACTTCTAAATAAAAAATTCCATCTGCTCCAGTAGGCAATTCTACAGTATTACCGCTTTCATCTTCAACTGTTACCAATCTGGCATCCAATAATCTAGGGACATCTGTGAAATTGAAGACGCCTCTAATCGTTACGGAGATATAAGATGGGTTTGCTTTGACTACTTTTCCTTGAATAGCAATTGCCTCGTTAATGGTGCCTGCACTAGCAAAATCTATTTCATCCAAACAACTGGATAGACCAAATAACCCTACAGTAAAAATTAAAAGGAGGGCAAAGCGTTCTATAAATTTTGATACTTTCATTGAATTAAATTTAAAATTTAAGGGAAGAAGATGAAAAGTAGCGTGATTACTTTCAATCTTCCTTCAAATTATTTGATGGTTAAATTGCTGTATTGTTTGATGGTTAAATTGTTGTGGTATTAGATTTCCTACCATTTAACAATCAAATAATTTAACAATCAATATTTTATAAAATCTCTAAATTAAAGGTTAGTGCTGGGAAAGCAGAACCTAAAATAGCTAATTTATTAGCCTGTGGTCGTTGGAATGCTGCTTGTGTATAGAAGACAGAAAAAGCATTTTTTCGACCATAAACATTATAAATAGAAATCGTCCAACTTGTCTTAAATTTGTTCGTTTTCTTATAACTTCGACCAATGGTATAGGCTAGGTCTAAACGGTGATAAGCTGGAATTCTTACTTGATTTCTTTCCGAATAAATAGGAACAATTAACCCTCTTTCTGTTTCATAATTACCTAAAGGTGGCGTAGCTGGGCGACCTGAACCATAATTAAAACTTGCCGTTACCGTATGTCGTTGATTTGGATTATAATTCAATACCAACGATAAATCATGTGGTTTATCAAAATTACTTGGATACCAATCTCCTTTATTAATGCCTTCAATCTGTAATTCTGTTCTAGAGTAAGTATAACTAAGGAAACCACTAACGGTACCTCTATTCTTTTTAACACTTAACTCAAGACCAGCTGCTCTACCAATTCCATTAATAATTTCTGTTTCTAGGAATGGATTGACATTTAACTCTGCAAAATCCTTATAATCAAAAGTTTGATCTATATCTCTAGCGAAAACCTCTGCCGAAGTTTCCCAAAGATTGTCTTTGAAGTTTTTAAAGAAACCAATGGAGGCGTTATGTGACCGCTGTGGTTGGATATATTTAGTAGCCAATTGATATTGACTAGTAGGCGTTGGGGTATCTGTATTAAAAATTTGGTTGATGAATTGAGCTGTTCGACTATAACCAGCTTTAACAGATGTTCCTTTGCCTATTCTATAACGTATAGAAACTCTCGGCTCTAGACTATTATATGATGCAATAGAACCAGATAATTCCTCTGAACCAATTAAGTTTTCGAGACTACTATTGTCATCATTTGTATATTGATTAACTGTTTTTGGGCCTAAGAAATTATACAATGCGAATCTAAGTCCACCCGAAACTTCCAAGGCAGAAGAAATTTCATAGGTTGCATTTAAGAATGCCGCAGATTCTAACCCTTTTTCTTGCTCTAAGCTACTAGGAACGACCTGAGATAATTCGCCTAATGGATTTAGTTCTCCTGGTTCTGTAATATAGTAGATTGCAGAAAGCCCTAAATCTAAGGTTAATTCTTTTTGTGGACTGAAGGTAAATTTGTCTTTGAATTTAATGTAAGAAAATTTATTATCCAGTGTTGCACCAGTTAATTCTCCTAAATCTGATTGGGTGTTTTCATAAGAACTAGCCACCAATGAAAATTTATTATAAGCAAGGTCACTAACTGTTCTATTATAGATAAATTGCCCCATTAAAGTTTGGTAACTAAAGCCGAATTCTTCATTATAAGTAAAATCATCAGAAGAAGCATACCCTGAGAGAATGAAGGTGTTTTTATCATTTGCTCGATGCGTATATCTTAAATTAGCATCGTAAAAGAAAGCAGAACTTTTCTTTACTTCTTCTACATTGATTAAATTTAATAACCAATTAGCATAAGTAGACCGAAAACCAGCTAAGAAAGAACTTTTTCCATTAATGACGGGTCCTTCTAAAGAAATTCTACTAGAAACAGGCCCTGCACCACCTTTAATTTTGAACTTTTCAAAATCGCCATCTCGCATTTGCACATCTAATACAGAGGCCAAACGACCACCATATTGAGCAGGAATATTACCTTTATATAAATCCACCCCTCTAATTAAATCAGGATTGAAGGTACTAAAGAAACCTAAAGCGTGAGAAGCATTAAAAATAAACCCTTCATCTTGAATCACTAAGTTTTGATCGACAGAACCACCTCGAACATTAAAACCCGTTGCTCCTTCACCTACAGTACTAACACCAGGATTTAATAATAAGGTTCTAACTACATCTGCTTCTCCAAATAGCGCAGGCAATTTTTTAATGTCTTTGACATCCAAAGTGGTTACCCCAATTTGTACGTTTTCTACATTGGCATCTGCCGCTTGTGCTCTTACGATGACTTCTTCTAAGTTAATGGCTGATTTAAACATCTCAAAAGACATTTCCCCATCACTATATACTTCAATTTTCTTTCTGACATCTTCGTAACCAATATATTGAACGGTAACTTCATACTCACCAACGGGTACATCTGCTTCAAAATTACCATCAAAATCAGTAGCTGACCCCGAATTGAGCTCTGCGAAAAAGATGGTTGCCCCAATAATAGGTTCTTCCGATTGTGCATCTTTTATGGTTCCTTTGACCACTGCTTTACCAGAAGGATTCATTTGTGCTACATTACCAATGATGATTTTTCGTTTTTTAGTACTACGACTATCCTCATTATTTTGCGCTTCTTCTAATGCTTGATAATAATTAGAAGAAAAACTTTCATTAATGACACCTTGTGGAGCTATAATAATGGCATAATCTCGATAGAACATGTAGCCTAGGCTAGTTTCTCGGAATAAGTCATTTAAAATTTCACTTAAGGGTGCTTTTTGAAAATTACGATTGATGGTTCGTTTTGGTAATTCGTCAGCTTGGTAGTAGAATTGGATGTTTAAATCTTGCTCTAACTGTCCCAATATATTTGGGATAGCTATATTTTTATAATTGGCGGTAATTTGGATAGAGTCAGCTGGATTGACTTGCCCAAAAATAAAGCATGGAGTAAACAATATTGCGATGAACGCAAGTAGGAACGTCAGGTTCTTCTTCATAAATCTAGTGATTCGATGAGGTTTTAAACTAAACTTAATTGGTTTAACCCCTCAAATTGAGTTATTTTTTGGCAAAGGTAAAAATATTCAAAAAACTAAAGTGTTTATTATTAAATATTTATCAATTTGTCTTTAATTTACTAAATGTTTTAGTGTGTTTTGAATAGCTATAGTTGCATGTGTGCGATAATTGCGTTGCACCAAAGTGTGAATTATTTGCCACTAGAGAAGATTAACCCGAAAATATTAAAATAGTTGTCTTAAGGAGGACATTTAGAGATAGAGAAATGAGGATTGGATTTAGAGAATCATAAACATTGCCCAAATGAAAGTATTTAGAACTGGCCGATTATATTAAGGTATTGATTTTATCCGCTGTTAAAAACACCTTATAACAACGGGGCTTCATCTATTTATTAGTTGATGTTCTAGTTAGAGCGTCAGATTAAAAAAATAATGTTTAAAATATTGTCTAGCTTGTCAAATTTGTGGGGTTCTTTTCTATCGACGGATGAATGAAGACCACGGATGATTATCAATTTTTATCTGATTATCTAGTAGACACCTTTGGAGGTGTCAGATACAGTAATCACCTATTTACGATTAGCTTGTTAAGTGAGACTGTTTAGTTAAAATTTCAGCTTTAAAAATCAAGGGCTTAACTGCCTACTGCGACTGTTTACTGCCTACTGCCTTGCCCGTTAAGCCTGTTTCAATGGAATCTCCTTAATAGGAATTAAGATTTCCACCCTTGTTCCTAAAGATTTTTGAGTTTCTGAATCTTCCAAATCAGAAGTAAAGACAAATACCTTTTCTACGAAGCGAGAATTATGTAATAGGCGCAATCTATCCTCTGTAATTGAGGTTCCTTTTGATTGGTGGGTTAAATAAGTTTTTTCTTTTTCTTTAATTTCTTTCGCTCTTTTTCTACCAATTCCATTATCTTCCACGGTACAAAGAATTGTATAATCGTCTTTTAAACTAAAATTCACCTTAACCATGCCGCCTTCTTTGGTTCTTAGACCATGCTCAATGGCATTCTCTACATAAGGTTGTACAATCATGGTGGGAACGCCAATAATATCCTCTTCTAATTCTTCCGCCAGCGTGATTTGATATTGTAACTTATTTCTAAAGCGTAATTTTTGATTGATGAATAGATAATCTTCTAAAAATTCCTTTTCTTTTTCTAAAGAAATAATTTCTAAATCAGAATAATCTAAACTCTGACGCATCAATTTGGCAAACTTGGCTAAGTATTTAGCGGCGTCTTTTACTTCTTTAGAAGTAATATAATTTTGAATAGAATTCAGCGCATTATACATAAAATGCGGATTCATTTGCGCTCGAAGGGCTTTTAGTTGAAGACTGGTGGCCTGTAAGCGAAGTAATTTTGCTTCTTGCGCTCGCTTCTCTGCTTCATATTTAACTTCTAATTCTTGTGCTCGTTTGTTTA
>CALFWI010000016.1 GCA_937928615.1 uncultured Saprospiraceae bacterium
TGCAAAAATGTTAGAGTTAGGCGAAATTGACCGAGCATTGTTAATTGATAGAATTTTGCCCGTAGATGAAAAAACTCTTAATTTTATTGCAAATGACTTTTTTCCAAACCAACATATAGCAATTCTGTCTTATCGACCTCAACATGGATTAGTGGCTACTATAAGTTTCTTTGGACCAATCCATGAGCTTAGTTTTTCAGTTTTACTGTCTGAAAAGACTTCATTTCACATGTTAGAACCTATTATACTTGTAAATGATTATGTAAATACTACAAGTAAGTTAGTACATATAAAATAATTTAAAACGTCACCTCTCCAACACTCACTACCCAAAATCTCAAAAAAAGAAGTACTAAATATAAAAAATACGTAAAATGCCATCTTAAAAAGATACTTAAAATTCACGTCCAATACACCATGAGAAATACCACAATAATAATAATCATTCTATCATTTATAATCCTAACAGCCTGCAACAAAGAATTCCAAGAAATCCCAACTACCACCCCAGAACCAATAGACTCCACAAGAGTAGATACCCCAAATATCCTAATTCAACTAGCAACTAACTACGAACAATTACCAGAACAAGAAATCGCTATCAGCCTAGATAGCAGCGTCTATGCCCAATATGCCATGCCAACGGATAGATATCGACATGGTATTTTAGGCGATAGGGTAGAAGGAGGGCAATTAGTCGTAGCTGTCGAGGGCGATTTTTATGAATTGACTTTAGAAGATACCTATGTTTTTGAAGATATAAGACCTCGCTTATATGATGTAGATGGAGACGGGGAATTAGAATTTATTACGCTACGAACACATACTTCATTAGGTGGTGGTATTGCCATTTACAAAATCATGAATGAGCAATTAGTTGAATATGCACAGGTAGCAGAGATTGGTCGGTCTAATCGTTGGTTAAATGTGGTCGCTATTCATGATTTAGATAACGATGGAATTATTGAGCTTGCTTGGATAGAAACACCTCATATTGGCGGTACTTTAAAAGTGGCTAAAATTGAAAATGGAACGCTTAAAGTAATTGCGGAAACGGCTCAGTATAGCAACCATGCCATTGGGGAACGTAATTTATGCCTATCTGTTCTAACAGAACAATCAGGTCAAAAGGTGGTTTATGTTCCCAACCAAAGCAAAAATAAAATCGTCGGTTTTACTTTGGAAAATGGTCAATGGCAACTTTTTGAAGAAATCAACCAAGCGGTTGATTTTTCAAAAAGCTTAGCTGCTCAATATAATTTTACTGGAATAATTGAAGAAGAAGATAATTGTATTAATCCTTAATAGCGCCTACTCCTTAAGTTTCCCATTCTTATCCATATTTGCCTTGATATAGACCTCCTTTGCAGGTTTTAATGGTCGCTTAAACCAATACACTCTTCGTAATCCTTCAGGGCCTGGAGCAGGACGGGTTTTAGCTAACCAATCCTTATAGTTTTGGAAAGACTTCTCCGTATCTACGAATATGTCTCCATATTTATCATCAGTATGTGGCTTTTCAATCCGTACTTTTTGATGCCAGCAATGCATGCCACTATGTGGGTCGGGATGAACTGCATGGGTCATATTCTGATGAACGCCTCCATCTGACCAGAAGATTCTTTTACTATCATTATCGCTACTATCAAAAGGACGAATACCCTCGACGGTTTGCATTTTCCAACCGCCCTTTCCATTGTTTTCGATATTCACCGTATTGGTCCCCCAACGATTCCCTGCATCTTGCTTTCTACGCCATCTACCAAGGTGATGGGAACAAGCTACTACTCCTGGTTTCATACCCTCTGTTACCCAAACCTTATCAACGAAATAGCCAATATCTGTATTTACCCGAACTAAATCACCCGTTTTAAAACTAAAACGCCCTGCGTCTTTTGGGTGCATCCATATAGGGTTTCTATTGGAAATCTCTGTTAACCATTTTGCATTGGCAGAACGAGAGTGAATCAGGGTGGGTAATCGGAAATTAGGTAGCAAGACATACTCGCCTTTTTCCTCATCTAGTTTGTCAGGATGTACGTGGCTTTTGATGTATTCGGGAAGGGCATATTCTGGCCACTTCCAATCGACCATCGTTTGAGAATATAACTCGTTTTTACGGGTTGGGGTGGGGAATCCAACACAGGCTTTACCTTCTACCATTACCCCAATATTTTTCCCGTTTTTAGAGATTACCTTTGTTTTTTCATCAACAGTTGCTCCTTCCATCTCTTTTTCAGACAATGGATTTTCGTTTTTCTTAAATTTATGGCGTTCTACTTCATAAGCACCGTATTTTTTCATGTAATCTAACTCTGTCAACCCTTCTTTCTTCGCCGTCTCAGTTAAGCCTTTAGTATTTTCAAAAATAAACTGATAGTATTCGTCAATATTTATTTTTTCACCCTTGCGATAAGGGGATTCAAAATGCTTGCGAATGCCCATACTTCCGTCTGGGTCAATTCGCCAACTTAGCTCAATCCAAAATTCATCTTCTTCCCATACTTCTCCCGGATTGGTTTCATAGGTGAAGGTTACTTTTTTACCTGCTCGTCTAGCTGCCTCTCGTAATACGGGTTGTCTAAAAGCAATCCATGTTCCCGAATGTGTGGCATAAGAATTCAAATCATGTCTCTCGGCAGAATGTCCCATTGGTAGTACATAATCCGCAAAGAAAGCCGTTTCATTCCAAGTTGGACTCATGGCTATATGCATGCCTATCTTATCATGGTCGGACAAAGCCTCTATCCACGAAAATCCATCAGGATAAGTCCAAACTGGATTAAATACCCTTGTAAAATAAACATCCATTTTTCCTCTGCCTTCTTTCAAAAAGTAGGGTAGGAGGATGCTCATTTCAAAGAAGGACATCGGGTATTCATCTGGAAAATGTAGTTCGTTCCAAAATTTTTGGGAGGGTGGTGTATCAAAAAACTTAGGTTTAAATTTATTCCAACTATTCGGAGAGGTGCCTCCTTTGGTGCCGACACTTCCCGTTAAGACTTGTAAAAAGTGTAAACATCTGGCTACTTGCCAACCTCCTTCGTTTCCTGCGGTCGCACTTCGCCAAGTATGAGAGGCAAAATGTTCTCCTGCTGCACCAATCTGTTGGGCGACATCAATAATCGTTGCTGCCTTAACCCCACTTTCTTGTTCGGCATATTCGGGTGTAAACGCTGCATAATGTTCAATCATTTTAGCGATGGCATTTTCAAAGGTTACGGGTGTATTGGGGTGCATTTTCTCCAAGTACTCCTGCCAATTCACCCAATTTTCTATATATGCTCGATTGTATAATCCTTCTTCTAAAATAATTTTAGCCATTGCCAATAAGACCGCAGCCTCAGAACCAGGGGAAGATGGCATCCAATAATCCGACATACTAGCAGTATTGGACAATCTAGGGTCCATTGTTGCCAATTTCGCCCCTTTCATCTTTGCCTCAATAATCCGTTGGGCATGAGGATTAAAATAATGGCCACTTTCTAAATGCGCAGAAATTAAGAGGATAAATTTAGCATTGGCGTGGTCGGGTGAAGGTCGGTCATAACCGTACCATAAATGATAGCCCAAACGAGCATTTGACGAACAAACATTGGTATGTGAATTATGTCCATCCACACCCCAAGCTTGAATCACTCGATTGGCGTACCCTTCGTGTCCAGGACGACCTACATGATAAGCAATTTCATTATTCCTTTCTTCTTGGATAGCTTTGCGCATTCGACCCGCAATATCGTCTAATACCTCGTCCCAAGTGACTCTTTCCCATTCTCCTGCCCCTCTTTTGCCTACTCTCTTAAGCGGGTATAAAATTCTATCTGGGTCGGTGATTTGATTAATTGTCGCAGGTCCTTTTGCACAATTTCTGCCTCTACTACCAGGATGATAAGGGTTTCCTTCAAACTTGCGAATTTCCATTTTATCCTTATCCACATAGGCCGTCAAGCCGCAAGCGGATTCACAATTAAAACAGGTGGTAGGTACGATGGTATAATTTTTCTTTTCGACCTTGGGCCATGCTTTTGCCTCATATTCTGTCCAATCATCCCATTGCTCCATTGGTGGAAACTTCGTTAAATCACCATTGGGCACTAATCTTTGTAAATCGCCTACTCGCTCTTTTTGTAAATCAGGAATTAACTTGAGCTTTTCCGCTATTCTTTCAATAAAGGTTCTTTTCTTATTCATATGTAATGCGGATTGTTAATCCGCCCCGTTAGTAAAGCAAATTATAAACTTGCTCTCCTAGTAAAACGGATTGCTAGTCCGTCCTACTTATAAAGCTGCTATATAATTCGCTTAAAAATGATAAAATAAGTTGTAAATGATTGTTAATCAATTACATACATTTTGTATATTGGTGCTTGTAGTGCGGATTGCTAATCCGCTATTGTAATATTTTGCTGCGGATTAACAATCCGCACTACATTTAGCCTATGCCAAAAGAATACTATCGTAGAAGACTACCACATATCCAACCCAAAAATGGTGTATTTAATATCACTTTTCGGCTCGCAGGAACTTTACCAAAAGAAAAACTACTGCAATTAAAAGACGAAAAAGAATTTCGAATTGCTCAACTTCGAAAAACGATTGAAGATGAAGAATCCTTAAGAATTTCACTCCAAAAAGAACAAATACTTTACTTAGGTAAATATGATGCATTGCTCGATAGTGGAACTTATGGACCAACTTTCCTAAAACAAAAAGCTATTGCTAAGATTGTTGCAGATTGCTTTATGTATTGGCATCAAAAAGGTCGCTACAAGTTGGTCTGCTATTCTGTAATGCCTAACCACGTACACGTTATTTTGTATAAAATTCAAAAACCTTTGTTTAGAATTTTACAAACTATCAAAATCTATACAGCAAAGGAGGCAAACAAAGTATTGAATAGAACTGGCGAACCTTTTTGGCATCCAGAAAGCTATGATAACTTGATTCGAAATCGAGAAGGATTTCGAGACAAGGTTCAATATGTTTTATTAAATGCTGTAAAAGCAAATATTGTCAAACGATGGCAAGACTTTGAATTCGTTTATTTAAATCCTGAATTTGAACAGTATGCCCCGTAACGCGGATTGTTAATCCGCTCTGCATTATTTTTAGCGGATTAGCAATCCGCGTTACGTTAATGGAATTCTTTGTGGTGCCTCTACCCAAATGTGTTCGGTGAAATAGATACCTAATAACACTAAAGCTCCTGCTGCTGCCATTAGCATTGGATTACCTGCACTCATTATCAATAACCCCACAGGAATTAGATTCCCTAATAAAATCACCCCGCCATAAAATAATTTTGAATACTGCCCTTTGGTAATCATATTCGACACTCGACCTGCATCTACCGTTGGGTGGGTAGTAGTCAATTCAAATAACAAGGTAACTAAGTTCATCCCAATTGAGCTAAATAGAAGATATTTTAGGTAAGTCATCCAATCAGCACCTCCATTGGTGAATAATCCAATAATCATAAAAGCTGCTGCCCCCGCCATTAAACTATGCACTAACATATGAATCGCTAGGGTAGGGCTTTGCCAAAAGTCTCGACCTTTAGCTTGTGCAAATAAGAATGCGGTATAAACTGCCACTATTGCAGCCACTATTGCTGTCATCCAACTTAGCCACATTTGTAAAAAGTCCCAACCAAAATATAAAGCAGTACCTAACGCAGTTAATAAACCACCATAAGCGGTAATGGCATAACCTCCTTTCACCAACCAAGAACCCCAATGTGGGCGTAATAGCACATAAAAGAATCGTTTAGGCTGGTCTAAATCCATAATTAATAAAATGCCCGTTGCTGTCAGGAAGAATAATCCTAAACCATAACTCCACCAAGAAATTGCAGCATCTGGGTTAGCCCATCCAAATAATAAGGCAATAAATGGTACTAAAAAAGCACCTGCTGAAATAGCCTTCGTAAATACATAAGCCGAAACTTCCCATCCCCAAAGAATACCTTTGTCAGGGGTATCATAAACTCGCTTAGCCTCTTTGCCCATGATTAACTCAATAGATTTTTGTGGCCCATTTTTGGCAATTTCTCCTGCGGATGAATATTGTTTTTCTGCCTCCAAAAGAGAGGTTATGACATCTCCGTTAGAGAAGGCTAATTTTTCTGCCTCTTTAGCAAAATGACCAACGCCTGTTGTTTGACCATTCCAAAGATATTCTCCTGTTCTTGGCGTGGCTGTCGGATTCAAAGAAACTTCATCTGCACCGATATAAAATAAATTAGGTTGTGTGCCTTTTTCTGGTTTCCGAACATTAACGGCTTGCCGAGCTAATAATTGAGCTATCTCCGTTGTTTCATCTTCCATATCCCCCGAAATGATAGCATGTTCTGGACAAACATTCACACAAGCAGGTTCTAAACCAACATCAATACGGTGAGCGCAGTAATTACATTTAGCTGCGGTGCTTGTTTCTGGGTCGATGTACAAGGCATCATAAGGGCAAGCTTGCATACAAGATTTACAACCAATACAGCGGTCTTTATCAAAATCTACAATGCCATCTTTCCGAATGTATAAAGCCTCCGTTGGACATATCTCTACACAAGGTGCGTCTGTACAATGATTACAACGCATCACAGAAAATAGTCGTCTGGTATCGGGAAATTCTCCTTTTTCTACTTGTTTGACCCAAGTTCGATTGACGCCAACTGGTACGTCATGTTCACTTTTACAAGCAGTTGTACAGGCATGGCAGCCAATACACTTTCGATTATCTATAACAAAGCCGTATTTCATACTATTCTTTTAGTTTAAAGCGGTATTTTATATCTAAAACCAAATGTATGTAAATATTTTCATATTTTCAAATGAATTCTAGTTATAACCTCTTAAAACTTAAATGTACTCTTAGCTTAAACAATTTTAATCTTTCGTGGATTTCTTACTCCTCTGTATCCAATTCTATTCAGAATAATATCTCTGAGTAGTTGGTCAATTTGAAAATACAAGTCCCATTTATCTTTAAGGCTATTACCTATATTGCCTTCATGAACTACCATATGCCTCTGCTTAACAAGGCTAGTTATTGATGCTGTCCTTGATATTCCTGCATAATCAAAAAGTTCATAGAATTTTTCTTCCGTATCTCTTTTTTGATTATTAATATCGCATAACTTGCTTAATAAATTATTGTATTCATTATTGTTATTCGGAATAATCGATTTGAATTGTTTAAGGGTATTTTTTAATGCCAATTTTATTGGTTCAAAATCTGATTTAGAAATTACAGTTTTGGTAGCTGCAGTATGTAATTTTCTTTGTCGAGTTCCTAGTTCTTCTAAGGCAACAATGAGCGTAAACACTCTTTGTTCAATATTATCATTCAGATTTGACCTATTTAAGTAGTAAATAGTTGATTGAAAATCCAATTCTTTACATTCTTTTACAAAATTCTGATAGCGCAAGAATATAGTACCTAATATGGAGCTATTACGATAGCCTAAACCATTGATTGGCAAATAGTCAGAGGGATATGAGTCAACAATTTTAGTAAAGGAGTAGGTATCTTCAATTTGCGAACTAAGATTATTTTCAGAGCGGGAGAAAAAATTTCCCCTATAAACTTTTCTTACCCGAACTTCCCCACCGTTTATAAAAGAGAGAAAATTTATAAGATGTTTCTGATTATAACCAAAAATTTCTTTGCTAACATACTTTTTAAATTCTAAAATTATATTATTGTTCTTTGGGTCAGGGTGATTATAAAATTCGCCATAATGAGTAAGGAAAGAAGATTTATCAATAAGGTTAACCATAAAAGTTGAATAATCTTTATCCCAATCCTCTGTTTCTAAATCTCTATTTCTATTGGAATTCGCTCTTATAACTCGTTTTTGGGTAATTTCTGTATGATTGAGCTTTAAGCCTTCTAACTCGATAAAAACAATTTTTTCTACTTCTTCCTCTTTCAAGCCTTCCAATAGAGGTTTTTCGAAAGTCATTTTTCCATAACATATAAACTTCGCTTTAACAGCAGTCTCAGATGATGAAAAATGAACTGGCGCTAACCAATCTAAATATATCTGATTACCATCAGTAGTCTTACAATTAATTTCAATGTTTCCAGAATTAGGATTGTTATTGTTAAACCAATATTTATCAAGTATCGAATTATCCTTGGGAGGAAAATATGCCTCCACCTTAATTCTTCCATTGTCCTCGGAAATAGTACCAAATGTAAAGTCATTCGACTCTCCGTTTAAAGATAACCTCCCCTCTAATATTTTGTGTAATTCTTTCATGCTTTTTTATTTTGTTACAGTATTTCTTTTGTTAAGACAAAACTAAGTAAGTCCTACGCAGTATTTTTGCGCACTAGACTATTACAACTAAAAATTAACATTAGTAAAGGAAATAAGAAGGAATAAAATAATAAGGGGAGTAAGAATATATGCTTGACGTTTGTCAAAGAAAGTTTTTTACTACAAAAATGAAATTTGTATTTTTCTGAAGGCATTTAACCCTTAATGGTGCAACAATAAAAAAAGGAACAGCTCAATACCATCCCTTCTTTTGTAAAATATTTACTATTTATTTTAAATCAAAACCTTACTTTGATAGTGTAGAAGGACAAACAAAAGCCGTAGTCGGAACCTCTGAGGCGGCAATATCATCAAATTTCGCTTGCACATTTACCAAATTCTCAAACCCTCTAGCTTTTAGAATGGAGGCTGCAACCGTTGAACGATAACCACTTCTACAATGCATATAATACAAAGTATCTTTGCTAATTTCGCTCATGTGCTTATTAATAAAGTCTAAAGCAAAATTTTGGGAATCTTCAATATGCTCTCCTTCCCATTCGCTGGGCTTTCTAACGTCTAATATCTGAATATCTTTATTCTTAGAGTAGATATTTTCAAATTGGTCTAGACCAATGGTTTCAATCGTATCAATTTCTTTTCCTGCTTTTCCCCAAGCGGCAAAACCACCTTTCAAATAGCCAATGGAATTATCATAACCTACTCTTGCTAATCGTTTAACTGTTTCTTTATTTCTTCTAGCTGGTGCTACAATTAAAATAGGTTGTTGCATGTCGGCTATTAATGCACCAACCCAAGGAGCAAAACTACCGTCCAAACCAATGAAGATGGAATTAGGAATAAAACCTTTAACAAATTCTTCCTTACTCCTTACGTCTAAAATAAGCGCATCCGTCTCATTGGCTGCTGCCTCAAATGCTCTTGGAGATAGGGCTTTTGTCCCTTTTTTCATTACCGCATCAATACTGCCGTATCCTTTCTTATTTAATTGAGCATTCAAAGAAAAATATTGAGGGGGTGGCATTAAGCCATCCGTTACTTCTTTGATAAATTCAGCTTTAGTCATATCTGCTCGAAGGGCATAATTCGTTTTCTTCTGATTACCCAAAGTATCCCAAGTCTCACTACTCATATTCTTGCCACAAGCTGAACCTGCTCCGTGTGCTGGATAAACTAATACGTCATCCGATAGTGTCATAATCTTATTGCGCAAGCTATCAAATAACCATCCTGCTAAATCTTCCTTAGTGATACTACCATTTTTTTGAGCTAAGTCGGGTCGTCCCACATCGCCAATAAATAGCGTATCACCAGAAAAAATAGCGTAATCTTTGCCGCTTTCGTCCTTTAACAAATAGTTAGTACTTTCTGGCGTATGACCAGGCGTATGCAGTACTTTTATAGTTACTTTACCAATTTTAAATTCTTCACCATCTTTGGCCAAATGCTTTTCATAAGCTGTTTGAGCCTTCGGTCCATAAACGATTTTCGCCCCCGTCTTCTTCGCTAAATCTAAATGACCAGAAACAAAATCCGCATGAAAATGCGTCTCAAAAATGTATTTAATCTTTACATTGTTATCTTCGGCTCTTTCGATGTAGGGTTTGGTTTCTCTCAATGGGTCAATTATTGCTGCCTCCCCATTACTCTCGATGTAATAGGCACCTTGTGCTAAACATCCCGTATAAATCTGTTCTACTTTCATAATACTTTAATGATTAAATTTTTAAAAAAATCATCTATCTTATCTTGCTAATTCTATTTAACATCAAATATATGTAAATATATTCATATTTTCAAATAAAAAACTATTAATTAATAGTTTGACACTACTTGCTTTGCTTTAAAGGGGCAATTAAGAAATTATGTGGCGAGTTTATTATTTATTTATCCAACTTTGCCTCAATTCTTTCTAATCGTTTTTCTAGTTGAATCAATTTTTCTAGTATCAAAACGTGCGTCTTTTTGGCATCAATGCCTACTGGACTTTTATCGCTATGAATTTCCTTAGCAATCGCATTAAATACTTCTTTATTAACTTTTAAATCATCCATAATTTTGTTGTAATTCAGATTGTTTACCCGATTGAAATATTAAAATATAGGCTTTACTGCATAATTTTGCTCTTAGGTCTCCTTGGCGCAATATGAATCCAAATCGACCGAGAGATTCTAAATAACCAGACAAAGAAAGTAGCAGAAAATAGGATTAATGCAAGCGTAGCTTGATTAACACTCATGCCCAATAACATGATACAGCTTCCTCCAAAAAAGACAGATACCCATCCCCAAAATATATAGGAAATAAACATTGCGCCCCAATAAAAGCCAGGCTCTGGAAAATAATTTAACTGACACTTAGGACATGCTTTGGGCATATCAAATGGTTTTTGGAAAGACCAAGTGCTTGTTTCAAAAAGGTCACCTTCATGGCAACTAGGGCATTTCATTTTTAGTATTGCGGGTAATTTTTTCATGTTTTTGGTGTTTTAAATTAGAAACACAAACGTAACAATATATGAATATGTTTTCATATCTCTAAACAAAAAAAAGCAGCTACATATTGCAGTTGCAGTTTTCTAAACATTCAATAATCAAAGAAACATCCTTTTCTTTTAAAGAATACATCATACTTCTTCCTTCTCTTTTTGCAGACAATAATCCTCTTAGACGCATATTCTGTAAATGATGAGAAGTTAGTGATTGTTCACTCCCTAATTTTGCACAAATTTCTGAAACGGACAATCTAGGATATTGCTCTAATAAATAAATAATTCCTAGTCTAGTAGGATGAGAAACCGTTTTAAGAATAGAGGCAACTCTTTCTAAACGTTCTACTAATTCTGCATTAATCTCTTTTGTTACTTCCATATTTCAAAGATATGACCATATATTCATAAGTGCAAAAATAGCAGGATTTATTTAAATGTAAATACAAACAAATAAATATTTTTATTTATGAACATTAATTCATACATTTGTTTATCAATATAAAATTAACACTTGCAATTACACCCAATTTAGAAATTCTATTCTATTATATCTATCTATTTGCTACTAAATTTGGTTTAGATGAAAAGTGTAAAATCAGTATAGTCATGGAAAATAACGGAACACCAACAACTTGGACAGCGACAAAAGCTGGACAGAATCTCCAAAAAAGACTTACCAACGAACATACTCTAAATAGTTTAGACGGCTTATTAGCCAAAATCGACAGCCTCGAAAAAGCAGTTAATAATCTAACTGTGATGATGCAACAAGGACCGGGAATGGTTGCAATGGTTACAGATATGGCAGATGAGGCTTATCGAAAAGCTGATGCTAGTGGCGTAAGTGTGGATGAACGTTTAGGCAATGCAATGGTTTTGGCAGAAAAACTAACTGCTCCTGCTATGGTCGAGAAACTAAACGGCTTAATGAGTTTAGCTGACCAAGCACCGGGACTAGTCGCTATGACCATGGATATGGTCGATGAAGGGTATCGAAAAGCAGATGCCAAAGGCATAAGCATTGATGATAGATTAGGCAATGCAATGGTTTTGGCGGAAAAATTAACTGCTCCTGCTATGGTTGAAAAACTAAATGGTTTGATGAGTGTAGCTGACCAAGCGCCTGGGTTAATAGCTATGACCATGGATATGGTCGATGAAGGCTATCGAAAAGCAGATGCCAAAGGCATAAGCATTGATGATAGATTAGGGAATGCCATGGTGCTAGCGGAAAAGCTAACTGCGCCTGCTATGGTTGAGAAATTAGATGGCTTGATGACCTTAGCAGACCAAGCGCCTGGAATGATAGCGATGACTATGGATATGGTTGACGAAGGGATGAAAAATGCAATTGATAAAGGATTAGATTTACAAGCATTGGGTGATATCGCAGGTGCGTCTAACCGAGCGTTAACGGCTGCCAAAGCCGAACCACCTGCAAAGGTTGGTGGCATTTTTGGTTTGCTCCGAGTATTAAAAGATAATGACCGTCAAAAAGGATTAGGATTCTTAATGAATTTCCTAAAACATCTAGGGCGTAACTTATAAATAAAGTTCTCCAATTTAATGTTGGACGAACTTTGTCCAACCTTTTTTAAATTAAAAATTCGATAAACCATAAAATTTAAAGAAATGGCACATCATCAAGTATTAATCGTAGGTGGAGGTTCAGCAGGAATAACTGTTGGTGCTATGCTTAGAAATAAGCCAAATCCACCAGAAGTAACTATAATTGACCCTAGCGAAAAGCATTATTACCAACCAATCTGGACCTTAGTAGGTGCTGGTGTCTTCCCCAAAGAAGTATCTGAAAGAAGTGAGGCAGAATATATTCCGCCAGGTGCTAGTTGGATTAAGGATGGCGTAAAGACCTTTGACCCAGATAATAATAGTGTTACTTTAAATAGCGGAGAAAGCCATACTTACGATGTTTTGGTCGTAACTGCAGGTATCCAAATTAATTGGGATAAAATACCTGGTCTCAAAGAAAGTGTAGGTAAAGCAGGAACGGGCGTAGTGAGTAACTACTCTTATGATACTGTAGAAAGTACTTTTGAAAATATCAAAGCACTAAAGAAAGGTACAGCTCTTTTTACGCATCCTTCTACACCAATTAAGTGTGGTGGAGCACCTATCAAAATTACTTATTTAGCCTCCGATTATTGGAGAAAAAATGGGGTCGCTGGTAATATCAAAAAGAAATTCATCAAAGGTGGTGGTGGTATTTTTGCTGTTCCTAAATATGCAGCCTCTTTAACAAAAGTTGCGCAACGCTATAATATAGATTGTGTTTGGAGTACCGATTTGGTAGAATTAAATCCAGATAAGAAAGAGGCGGTATTTAGACACATGTCAACGGGAGCAGAAACAGTAGAAAAGTATGATATGATTCACGTAACACCTCCAATGAGTGTGCCTGATTTCATTAAAAATAGTAAACTAGCCTCAGCTGGTGGATGGGTTGAAGTCAATAAAGAAACAACGCAGCATACTCGATATGCCAATGTATTTTCTTTAGGTGATTGTAGTAACTTACCAACTTCTAAAACTGGTGCAGCCATCAGAAAGCAGGCACCAACTACGACAGAAAACATCATGTCTTTCCTCGCTGGAGGTGCTTTAGACAAGCATTATGATGGTTATACATCTTGTCCTTTAGTAACAGGATACGGAAAGTTGATTCTAGCAGAATTTGATTATAATAAACAACCTGCTGAATCTTTTCCATTCAATCAAGCAGAAGAGCGTTACAGTATGTATGCCTTAAAAGCTTACGGCTTACCTAAAATGTACTGGCACGGTATGTTAAGAGGTCGAGAGTTTTAAAATATATGGTTAGGTGAATTTATTGAGTTCTCCACTCATAAAAGGGTAAGTGTCTTAGATGCTTGCCCTTTTTTAATAACTCGTCTCGTCCAAAGTAACTTTCCCATAAAAAGTCTTATAAACAAAAAAGGTATAACCTGCCACTAAGGGAATTCCAATCATTGCCATCAATAACATAATACCTAGTGACTTCTCCGAAGATGCAGCATTATAAACGGTGATATTATAAGCTGGGTCAATCGTTGAAAAAATCAATACTGGATATAATTCAATAGCTACCAGAATCAATAAAAAACTGATAGTCAAAGAAGAAAACAGAAAAGCTGCTTGATACTTCCCTTTACTTGCTAAACGAGGGATATTGGCAATACTCAAAAAAGCCATCAATGGGATAACAAATAAAGCTGCATTACTTTTAAAATCATCTGAAAGATGGGGTATATATAAAAGCGTATAAAGCGAAGTAATGCCAAAAAGTACTATAAAAGCAATCATGGCACTTTTAAATAAAATCGTCATTTTGGTATACAACCTACCTTCCGTTTTCATAATTAAGTAAATAGCACCATGCATCATGAATAAGGCGAGCGTTGTAAAACCAACCATAAAAGCATAAGGGTTAAAAAATTCGACCCAATCACCTGCAAATTCTTTGTCTGCTCCAATAGCTGCTCCTTGCAAAACGTTTCCTAAAACGACTCCTAATAAAACAGCCAACATGATGCTAGAAACACTATAGCTGACATCCCACATAGTACGCCACCATAGCATTTTTTCTTTACTTCTAAACTCGATAGAAATGGCTCGAAATATGATAAAAGCTAAGAAAAGCATAAATGGAATATACATCGCAGAGAGTAAGGTAGCATAAACGTGTGGAAAGCCTGCAAATAAAGTACCTCCTCCAATAACTAACCAAACTTCATTACCATCCCAAACGGGCCCAACTGCATTCAAGGCAATTCGCCTACTTTGTTCTTTTCTTAAAAATAAATGCCATGCTCCTGCTCCCAAGTCAAATCCGTCCAATATAGCATATCCAGAGAATACGCCTCCTACTAATAAAAACCACCATGTGGGATAATCTAATCCTAAGAAAGTTGCCATTTCCATAAGTTTATTTTAGAGTATTAACATCAGAAGGGGTAAGTAACACCTCCTATCGCTTACATTACTATCTTTGCTTTATTTTCATCTTAGGTCGCCCTGGAGCAATATGAATCCATATCGACCGAGAGATTCTAAATAACCAAACAAAAAAAGTCGCAGAAAACAAGATTAATGCAAGTGTAGCTTGATTGACACTCATGTCCAACAACATGATACAGATTCCTCCAAAAAATACACTTACCCAACCCCAAAAAATATAGGAGATAAACATTGCACCCCAATAAAAACCAGGTTCTGGGAAATAATCTAATTGACATTCAGAACATTTTTTTGGCATATCAAATGGCTTTTGAAATGACCATGTATTTGTCTCAAAAAGGTCACCCTCATGGCAGTTAGGGCATTTCATTTTTAGTATAGCTGATAATTTTTTCATGATGCTTAATTTTTAAGAGTTTAGCAATTTTTTAGTCTAATACATCCACCATTTCTTTTTGCTGTGGGCGTTTATCAATCAATTTTTCATCATAAGGTCCATGCTTGATTTTTTTGTTTAATAAGTACAAAAACAACGCTAACAGCACACTATAAATAATGGAAAACATGATTAGTGAAAATAGCACTTGATTAGCGGTGACGACCTTTGACAAAGCGTCAGAAGTCCTTAGTAAACCATAAACGACCCAAGGTTGTCTCCCCATTTCTGCGGCAAACCATCCCGCTTGATTCGCAATTTGTGGTAGAATAACGGCGAATACAAATGCCCATAACAACCACTTATTATCAAATAGTTTCCCTCGCCACCATTGAAAGGAGGCAAACATTGTCAAACCGATTAGTAGCATGCCAATGGCTACCATAATGTGATAAAACTGGAATACGGCATTCACTTGACCAGGGCGTTCATCTTCTGGAAAATAATTTAATCCCTTGATGGGTTCGTTAAAATCAAAATGTACTAAAAAACTCAACCCTCCTGGTATTCCTAAACCAGTAACCTCCTGTTTCTCTTTATCTACCCAGCCAAATAAATATAAGTCCGCTACTGCCAAACTATCAAAATGACCTTCCATAGCTGCAAGTTTAGCGGGTTGATTCTCTGCTACACCATCAGCAGAACTATGTCCTGTAGCTAACTGACTAAGCGAAAAAACAGTAGCAACTGCTAAAGCAATTTTAAATGCTTTTTTAGACAATTCAACATAGCGCCCCTTCACTAAATAATAGGCATGTACACTTAACACTAAAAATGCACCTGCTAAAAAAGCACCAATCCAAACATGCATGATTCTATCGACACTTGAAGGGTTAAAAACCATTGCCCAAAAGTCTGTAATTTCTGCTCTTGCCTCAATTCCTTCCCCTACAATATGATAACCAGCAGGGGTTTGTTGCCAACTATTGGCTACGACAATCCAAACTGCCGAAAACATAGACCCTAAAAACACGCCAATAGTAGCAATGAAATGGACTTTAGAACTTACTCGATTCCAACCAAATAATAAAACGCCTAAAAATCCACTTTCCAAGGCGAAAGCAAAGATGCCTTCGGCTGCTAAGGCACTTCCAAAAATATCACCTACGTATCGAGAATACGTTGCCCAATTCGTACCGAATTCAAATTCCATCACGATTCCTGTAGCAACGCCAATTCCAAAAGTAAGTGCAAAAATTTTAGTCCAAAAACGCGTCATCGTTTCATAGACTTTGTCGCCCGTTTTTAGGTATAGCCCTTCCATAATCACCATAATCAATCCGATACCAATACTCAATGGTGGATAGATGTAATGAAAAGAGATAGTGAAGGCAAATTGTATCCTAGAAAGAATTTCTACGTCCATTTTTTCGTATTTAAGTGCTTTAGAAAAGAAGGCTAATTTTCATTAAAAATCTGCTTTCTAAATTTATCAGGACTTAGTCCTTCGTATTTTTTAAAAAAGCGACAGAAATAGGCATTGTCCTTAAAATTCAATTCATAGCCAATTTCTGCAACCGTCAGCCCTTCATGTGTCAGCATTCTTTTTGCCTCTAGCATCACTCGGTCTCTTATCATTTCTCCCGCAGATTTATCTAAATTTTCCTTGCAAATAATATTAAGATAGTTTGGCGTCAAGTGTAATATTTTCGCATACTCCTTTACCAACCTTTTTTGGGTAAAATGACTATCAATTAATTTTTCAAAATTCTGAAGTATTAATTTTGCTTGTTGCTCCTCTGAGTCAATTACTTTGTTCGCCCCGTAAATCCTAGTACATTCAATCAATAATATATTTAAATAAGAGCGAAGAGCACTTACCATATTATCATCATTCTTTTTGTATTCTGTTAGCATGTTCTCAAATAGAAAATTAATTCCACTTAGTGCATCAGGGGAGAATTGTACATAAGGCAAACTATAGCTAGAATTAAAAAAAGGAAATTGAAGAAGATTGTTATCATTAAATCGCAAAGTGAAAAATTCTGGCGTAAAAAATAGCAAATACCCTTTTAATCCTTTGTCCTTTTCCCAAGCGTGTATCATCCCTGGATAAAGTAAAAATACCATCCCAGCTTTAATAGAGTAGGACTTAAAATCTATCAATTGGCTACCGCTTCCTTCTGTCGCCAATAATATCATGTAATAATTATGTCGATGCGGAAAAGCAAAGCCATGTGTTTCTTGCATAAAGTCCTCATAACGAATAATATCGAAGGTCTTTCCTGCTCTAGTAAAAGCATTACACCTCAGTTCTTCTATGTTATATGTTTTTGGTTTCATTACTCATTATTTTCCTACAAAATTACATAGAATAGCCCCCTAACAAGTTGTGCTATTTATCTCAATCATGGCACTTTTTATCTATTATTTATAAAAAGTACCATCAATATCCGTTCTCTTCTATTTAGTTAGCTGAATACTCCACATTCCTCTTAATGCTCCACTTACATAACCAATAGCTTTGTCTTCGGGGTAATGCTTTTTAATCAATTGATAATTTTCATCGGTTAAAGTTTCGCCCAATTTGCCGTGACAATTCAGACAAAAACCATTAACATTGATAGGTGCATAAAAAGCTATTTTTTGCCCTTCTAAAGGCTTTATAACTGGTTTTATAGGCTGTCCTTCTTCCGCTTTCTTCTCAAAATTTTCCAATACCACTCGTTCTAATTCCGTCGCCTTATTTTCAGGATTCCTATTTTTTAAAGAAGTTCGCCGAATTACTGCTTGATGTGCCTGCGATAAACTATCTGTGATTGGATAAGCCGCTAAATTACAGTATTGAATAGCATTTGGAATACCACCTTCTTTTACTGCCTTTTGCAATTGTTGAGATAAAGCAGTGAAGGTCGCTGCCGCTATTTTTTTTCCTTTGTCTAAATAAATCGTCTTTTGTTCAGCTGTTATTTCGGATTCATTTTTTGGTTGCTGATTGGACTGCTTACAATCCCAAAAGAAGAAAATAAGCAATAAGAAAAAGAGTATGGATAAGGTCTTATTTTTCATAACTGATTTATTAGTTGGTTAATAGTCTTACAAATTTCGTCAAAAAGAAGGCTTAGTTAATGTGATGTGCATCACACATAGATGCTATATTTTCGTTTTAAATTACAAAGACTTATTAATTATTTAAATTATTCGTAAATAAATGTCTTTTTTATAATAGTTTAATTAAAACGCCACTTTCAATGATAAATCCTCGTTAATGTAGGCGTGAAAGTAGTGTAAAGTAGATTGATAATCCGCTTGCCTATTTATTTGGGTCTTTGACAATTTTTGCACAAGTTCAATCCTTTCAGGATTGTGAGACTCGAATCTGCCAGCATTCTCCGCATTTCATACGGAGTTATTATAGTTTAATCACTTCGTGATTGATAGCAATGCAAAAATTGT
>CALFWI010000017.1 GCA_937928615.1 uncultured Saprospiraceae bacterium
ACACTTAAAAATTCCTAAGTTAAGGATAGCTTCTAAATCATTCAAATCTAGAAAAACTCCAACTCAGGTTAAAAGTACCTTTTTAAATCTAAAAATAAAAACGGCCCTGTATCCCTATTGTCCGTGGACGATTGGTCGCAAACCTTGGGCGGCCAGGAATATCTAATGCAACAGAAAAAATTTCGCCATAGTTGACCGCCTTATTCGTATGATTGGTTACAAAAAAATTAAATTCATAATTGGGAAATTGCAATCCTACTCGCGTATTCAATAAACCATAAGCTTCAAAAATTCTAAAAGCTTCAGTTGGGTCTTCGGGGCTAAAAGTGTTGAGTCGTTCCCCTACATATTGGTAATCTCCTCTAATAAACCAATTGGCTCGACGACTAAATTTTCCAGTATATTGGGCATTAATATTCCCTGTAAAACTAGGCGTAAATAACATTTTATCACCAGCCTCTGCTTCTAAATGTTCGCTACCTTCATCAATTACGGCATCTAATAAACCAATACCGCCACCAATTTCAAATTGTTGACTTACTTTAGCACGTATTTCAAATTCTCCGCCTAAGGTATGGGCTGCCCCTACATTACTAGTGAAATTATAGCCACATTCTAAGCTTCTACTTTGTTGTAAATTCTGCCAATCATTATAAAATATCGCAGCATTGGCCATAATTCGACCATTCGCCCAAGTACTTTTATAACCTACTTCATAATTCCACAAATAATCAGATTCAAAAGTACGAGGATGCACACCGTTCGGTAAATCGACTAACTCTTCTTCACAATAAATAAGTGGTACAATTTCATTTAAATCTCCTAAACGAAATCCTCTAGCGATATTGGCATAAAATAATTGGTCTTTATCTACTTGATACGTCAGACTGAACTTAGGATTGATGCCTTTTTCATTGACGTCACCTATCACTTCAAAATACTCTGTATCCACAAGAAAACCTGTTTCATAAGAATCAATGGATAATTTAGCATCGAAATACCGCAGGCCTAGAGTCATCCTTAATTGTTTCGTCAAATTGATATAAACTTCTCCAAAAAATGCCAGTTCTTTATTCCCATAAATCCCACCAAAATCATAAAAATCTGGTTCGGGGTCAGATACTTCTACCGCAAAATCTGGGTCTTCATAAATATTCAAGGAAATATAAGGCGCTGCGCCAACTGAACGAGACAACCAATTTTCTTCTTCTTTTACATTCATATAAAAAGCGCCTAAAGTAAAATCAATGTTTCCACCTAAGTTAGAGGCAAATCGAAGTTCTTGGTTGACCTGAGTAGAATTAACTCTTTTATGAATAGTCCCTGCAAAAAAATCTAAATTTTCTTCCCCATCGTAAATTTCAAAACTACGATTGAAAGATTCGCCATCATCGTCTTGTTCAAAAATCAAACGGTCTGTATAGGAAGTACTACTAATTATTTTTCCTTTTTTAAAATCCCATTCCCCATTAAAGCTATAATGTTTCCAGTCGTCTTCAAAATATTCAGGCACCCCCGAAATTCTTATTTGCTCAAAATTACCGACTTTTCCTTCAGCAAAATCATAACCTTCTCCTGTTTGTTTTTGCGCAATCATTTTGGCAACAAAGGATAAATTTTTAGTCGGATAAAAGCCTAAACTTACTTGCATCCCATAATTCTTTTCATCATCTATATTCTCCTTGTCTGTTAAATCACAGGTTGGGCAACCATCAATGATTCCAGCAGGAGGTGTGGCATCAGGATTTCCTAGCGTAGCTGGATTGACATAATTTAAAATATTGGCATTTGTATTAATTTTTCTATCAAACACCCCTGATTCAAATTCATAAAATCCCACTCCACGAAAGGCTATTTTATCACTTATTGGCAAATTAATGACGCCTTCCCCACCATAATCCAAATCTCCTTCTTTCACCGAAGCAAGGGTCGTCGAAAAAGCACCTTCTCGCTGTTTAGCATTAGGCTGGTTGGTCATTACTTTTACCGCTCCGCCCATATTTCTAGAGCCATAAAGTGTTCCTTGTGGCCCTTTTAAAATTTCAACTCGATTAACATCAACTAATCTTGGGTCAATATTTTCTGGTAAAGGGGTTTCGTCTAAATACATAGCCGTCGTATTCTTTCCTGTTACCCCTCGTATTGAAATACCATTATCAAATCGACCAAAGAGTCCTGCCCCCTGAGGGTCAAAGGATAAATTGGGAATTCCACTAGCAAAATCTCTGAAACCTCTCGCTCCTGAAAGTCTCAGTTGTTGGGGAGCAAGTGTGGTAATACTCATAGGTACACTTTGGGCAGTTTGCACTTTTTTATTTGCGGAAACAACCACATCTTGTAATTGAGTAATATCTGGTTGAAGCGCCACGTCTCTATAGACATCTCCCTTCCCATTATTTAGTAACACCGATTGGGACTGATACCCAATATAACTAACCCTTATTCGAAGTCTACCCGCAGTAGCTTTAGGTTTTTGTATGGTATATTCTCCATCAATATCCGTCACTGTTCCAAGTACCCCATTTTCAACCGAAATGGAGGCTCCTATAAGTGGTTCTCTAGTTGTTGCATCCGTTATTTTTCCTTGAATAAAAGTTTGTCCAACAAGAATTGCGGGGCTTAGAAAGAGTAAGAATAACCAATTAAACTTATGCATCTTAATTAGATTTAACGATAGTTTTCTCGATAGTGATTTAATGAAGCTTAAAGGGAAATTATTATAAACCTATTTCTTTAGCCCAATATCTTTCTAGCAATTCGACCAATATTTCTTCTGATAATGGTTTGTTGCGGTATTCTTTTATAAAAGGATTTGCTTCCGCTCGTTGAAAATCATCTGGATTGGCGGAAGTAGATAACATGACCACGATATTCTCGGCTTGCTGCTCCGTAGTCAATTCTTTATAGGCTTCTAAAAATTCCCAACCATTCATTCTTGGCATGTTGATGTCTAAAAAAATTAGACTTGGGCGAGGGTGCGTTCCATCAAAGGGTATTTGCAAATATTCCATAGCGGCTTCGCCATTTTTCATTTCGACTATTTTGTCTGCCCATCCTCCATCTTTTAGAATAATTCTATGATAAAAGTTGGTAGCAATATCGTCATCAATAAGCATGATACATGGTAGTTTCTTTCTCATCTTTTGTTATTTTTAATGCGGTAGATATAGTAAAATAGAAAGTCGTTCCCTCATCTTTTTCAGAAGTTACCCATATTCTACCGCCGTGTAGTTCAACTATTTTTTTACAGTGTGTTAGGCCAATCCCCGTTCCTTCGTACGCTTCTTTTCCGTGTAACCTAGAGAATAATTGAAATATTTTAGGAAGGTATTTTTCCTCCATTCCGATGCCATTATCCTTAACACTAAACCGATGTTCTGTTTTAGAGGATTGACAGCTTATATGAATAATTGGCAATCGGTCTTTATGTCTAAATTTTAATCCATTACTGATTAGGTTTTGTAAGAGTGTCCTAAATTCCTCTGGAAAACCAATAATGTTAGGAAGTGGTCTTACGTTTACAAGACCTCCTGATTCTTGTAAAGCATAATGTAAATCAGTTAGCACATTTTGCATGACTTCATTACAATTAATTTGAACTTTCTGCTTACTTCGACCAATTCTAGAATAATCTAAAATGGCCGTAATCAGGTTACTCATTCTCTTAGAAGAATTGAGGATAATGTCCAAAAAGAATCGTTGGTCATTCGTCAGTTGGTCTCCAAAACTACGATTGAGTAAATTGCTAAAATTGGTAATACTACGCAAAGGTTCTTGCAAATCGTGAGAAGAAGCGTAGGCAAATTGCTGTAAATCTTCATTCTTTATTTTTAATTCATCGAGCGTTTGTTGAAGCTCCATGTCTAACATTTTACGATTGGTAATATCTTGTACCGTCCCTACAAGTTCTTTATTTTCCCGATATTCTCCAATGATGTATCTTAGCCATTTTATTCGACCATTAGGTAATAAAATTCTATATTCCAATGGCTTAGTTTTTCCATCAGGCTTCCCTTTATTTAGGACGCCTATACTTAAAGCTACCTTTTCTAAATCATCAGGATGTACTAGTCTTAAGGTCGCTGTGTATAAATCATTAGCTTTAACCACCGATTTATTGAGTTCATAAATGTCATATACGCCATCAGAGTATTGAATGGTATCAAAATTTCCTGAAGTTTTCCAAGAAGCGATTTGACTCACTCTTTCCCCTGCTCTTAGCAACTTCTTTTGTTCTGCAACTTTTTGATGCGTTTTCGCTAGTTCTGAGTTCGAGTTTTTTAATTTGAAAATAGTTTGATAATTCAATGCTTTAGACTGCTCTAATCGAAAAGTTCCGAATAATACGGGTAACCATAATAATAGAATGATGGTCGTATTATACATTTGAATCTTTATTTCAACATCATCCATCCAATTATAAGTAATGGTAATAAATACTAAAAGAAGGTTAAAAAAAGAACTGGTTCTAAAATCTAATCCTAATAAAGTTTGGGTGAATATGATGAGTACCAAAGCATCAAAGGTGAAATCATCCGCAGAGTAATATTCATGACTAAAGCTCGTCCCTAAAAAAGCTAATAAGGAGCCAAATACAATAATACCAGCTATTTTTTTCAGGGTATCAACGGAATTATTCCACTCGCTTTTTGCCAAAAAAATTAAGCCTATATTAGTGAGTGGTAATAAAAGTAATCTAAAAATACTGTCTATACCAAAGGGTTTTGATTGAGTAGGTTTTAAGTTGTTATAATAACTTTCTGAATAGTAAAAATAGTCTACTAAAGATAGGGCAGTTACGGTTATGAAAATAAAAATCAATCCATTGACGAGTGTGTTTTTGTTCTTGGGAAAGAACCATTCCGAATAGGCTTTATCTGTTTTTTGAAAAAAAAGTTTTTTTATCTCTCTATACATTAGGTGTCTCTAACAAGTTGGTGACTAATTATTCTTTTTAGTTATAATAAAGACTTCGTCTTTATAGGGAAATCAGAAATTGGAGGGTAGTAATAAGTGGGGAAAGTAGTCTGATTGTTAAGCTCTATATTTTAAAGCAATTTTCATTCCACAACTGTTTAGTCAAAAAATAACAAGAAGTAAATCGCTTGGGACAGGTCAATTATAAAATTAATCGCTATAAAATCCTCCTTATTATTTCCATAAATCTTTGTGAAAATTTGACTATTTTTGAAGCGTTATTTAATAGTCACATTAAATTAAATTTAACACATATTTTAAATTCTTTTTTATTTGATTATCAATAATTTATGCATGACAATTCAGAATAAATTGATAAAAAACAGCATGGACATTTTAATAAAAAACATTACTTTTTTGGGGCTCTTTTTTTTGACGGTTGTCTTTTTAAAACCAAAGCTACTTACTGCACAAAAAACTACTAAATTATTTACACCATTAGCCGCTGAACAAACCAATATTCATTTCAACAATCAATTAGAAGATACCAAAAATCATAATATTCTGATTTATTCTAATTATTATGGCGGAGCGGGCGTTGGGGTCGGTGATGTAAATAAGGATGGTTTGCCAGATGTCTTTTTTGCAGGAAATTTAGTAGCCGATAAATTATATTTAAATCAAGGTGATTTTTCTTTTGAAGACATCACCCAATCAGCAGGCATTGTCGATAATGGAGGTTGGTCTTCAGGGGTGATTATGGCAGATGTAAATGGCGATGGTTGGTTAGATATTTATGTGACTAGAGAACTGTACGACGACCAACCAGAGTTGAGAAAAAATAAGTTATACCTTAATAATGGTGCTACCGAAAAAGGCCAAAAAATTTCCTTTACAGAAAGTGCTGCTACTTATGGAATTGACAATTCCGAACGAACTCGACATGCTACTTTTCTAGATTTTGATAAAGATGGCGATTTGGATTTATTTTTATTAAACCAACCACCCAATCCAGGTGATTATTCTACTTTTTATGGAACGGAATTACTGCAAGATCAATATCGACCTAAATTATACGAAAATCAGGGAAAAACTTTTGTAGATATTTCTGAAAAAGCAGGATTTGATAAAACGGGCTTCCCCAATAGTGTGACAGCAAGTGATTTAAACGGTGACGGTTGGACAGACCTTTTTGTGGCGAATGATTTTTGGGTTGGCGATTGGTATTATATCAATAATGGAGATGGTACTTTTACCGATAAAATTCACGAATATGCTCGACATACTTCGTTCAGTAGCATGGGCGTCGATGCCGCAGATATTAATAATGATGGTTTACTGGATATTGGCGTAGTGGACATGGTTGCAGAAGATAATTATCGACAAAAAGCCAATATGAGTGGGATGAATCCCGCTGCTTTTTGGAAAGTCGTGAACGATGGAGATGGTTATCAATACATGTTCAATATGTTGCATCTGAACAATGGCGAAGGACAGTTAAGTGATATTGCACAAATGGCGAATATGGCAAATACCGATTGGAGTTGGTCGATTTTAATGCCCGATTTGGACAACGATGGTTGGAAAGATATTTACATTACCAATGGCTTAATGCGTGATATTCGGAATAAGGATGCGGCTAAAACTTTCCCAAAATTCATAGAAACTGCCTTACACGAATTCATCCAAAAAAATCCTAATCCAGAGGATATTAGTATTTGGGACATAGTGGACATTAACGAAGCTTTGGCTTTAGTTCCTTCCGAAAAATTGAAAAATTTTGTCTTTAAAAATAATGGTGACTTAACTTTTACCAAAAAAACAGAAGATTGGGGACTTGATCAAAAGTCTTTTTCCAACGGCTCCGCTTATGCAGATTTAGATCAGGATGGCGACCTTGATTTGATTGTCAATAATATCAATGACAAGGCATTTATTTATGAAAATCATACCGATGAAAAAGGCAAAAATTATATCCGAATTAATCCTGTAGTTGATAAAAAAGGTGTGGTTAATTTTGGCACAAAGGTATGGGTTACGACCAATCAAGGACAACAATTCCAAGAAATAACAGGTGTACGGGGGATGTATTCTACCAGTGAAACCATTGCGCATTTTGGATTAGGCAAAAGTGATAAAATTCACGAAATCAAAGTACGGTGGCCTGATGGCAAAGAACAAGTGTTAACAAATATAACGGCTAATCAAACCCTTAAAATTAAGTATAGTCAGGCAAAAATAATCCGACCTAAAAATACCACCACTACTCCCCCACTCTTGCAAAATATCACGGCCGAAATTGGCATGAATCACCGACACGAAGAAAATAAATTTGATGATTTTAAACCACAAGTGCTATTACCTCATAAAATGTCTACGTTCGGCCCTGCATTAGCAACGGGTGACATCAATAACGATGGGTTAGATGATTTTTATATCGGTGGCGCAGCAGGAAAAGCAGCTAGTTTATACCAACAAAATATTGATGGCAGTTTTACTAAAATAGACAACGAGGTACTTATCCAAGACAAGCGCCCTGAAGATGTAGGAGCAGTCTTTTTTGATGCCGATGGGGATAAAGATTTGGATTTGTATGTCGTCAGTGGCGGCAATGAAACCAAACCCAATAAACTGCCTTATCAAGACCGATTGTATATTAATGATGGTTTAGGTGGATTTACTAAAACGATAGATGCCCTACCGACCTTAACTTTTAGTGGCTCAAAAGTACGCCCAGCTGATTTTGATAAAGATGGAGATATAGACCTTTTTGTAGCAGGACGGCATATTCCTTGGGCTTATCCTGAACCAGCAAGTAGTGTTTTACTAGTCAATGAAAATGGGAAATTTACAGATGCAACGGCGGAGTTAGCACCACAATTAAAAGATATTGGTTTAGTCAATGATGCCAAATGGTTCGATGCTAATAAAGATGGCTGGGAAGATTTAATTTTAGTCGGAGAATGGATGGCGCCTACTTTGATGATAAGTGATAAAGGGAAACAATTTTTAATGGAAAAAATTGCCCCAACGACGAGCCAAGGTTGGTGGTTTAGTGTAGAAACAGCAGATATGGATGGCGATGGGGACGAAGATATTATAGCAGGAAATCTAGGACTGAATTATAAATACAAAGCCACCGAAAGCGAGCCTTTTGAAATTTATTATTACGATTTTGATGATAATAATGCCAAAGATGTGGTCTTGACTTACTATAATTATGGTATCCAATATCCATTACGAGGCAAACAATGTTCTTCTCAACAAATTCCAGAATTGAACAAACAATTTAAAACCTACGACATTTTTGCGGCCTCTAATGTGTCCGAAATATATGGTGATGATAAATTAGCCAATGCCCTCCATTACGAAGCTACTACTTTTTCGAGTACTTACTTTGAAAATAAAGGCGATGGGGAATTTGAAGTCCATCCACTCCCCCAAATGGCACAGCTTTCTTCGATTAATGATTTGCTAATTGACGATTTTAATAACGACCAACACTTAGATATTTTGGTAGCAGGGAACCTCTATAATGCGGAAGTCGAAACAACTCGGAATGATGCTGGCTATGGCTTGTTATTGACAGGCGATGGTAAAGGGGCATTTGAAGTAGTGAATCGCAAAGAAAGTGGCTTTTTTGTGCCTGCTAATGTGAAGCAGATGGGAATGGTTAATGGTAAAAATGGGCGATTGATTTTAGTTGGGTGTAATGATGATTTTTTGCGGGTGTTTAGACTAGATACTTCTAAACGACCTTAATTTTCTTATGATAAGTACCAACACAATAGGCAAAACCTCCCACTTTTTGAATGCTTCTAAAGATTCCTAAATTTAGAAGGGCTAAGCTGAGCATGCTTTTTAAAAAAATTATTGAAATGCGTCGCTTCCACAAACCCAAGCGCATAGGCAATCTCTGAAATATTTAGGTAACTGTTAGCAAGAAGATTTTTTGCTTCTTTCATAATGCGTTCGGCAATGATTTGCGAGGTTGATTTTTGAATACTTTCTTTTAAAGCTCGATTCAAATGGTTGACATGGACGTTTAATTGGGTCGCAAAATCAGAGGCAGAACGCAGCTTAACTTTAGTGTGGTTTTCATCTATTGGAAATTGCCGTTCCAATAATTCCAAAAATAAGGTGCTGATTCTTCTGGACGCATTGATGGGTTGATGATGGATATGAGAGGAAGGTTGTGTTTTAAGGGCAAAATGCAAGAGTTCAAAAACATGGTTTCGGATTACATCATGCTTATGGATATAATTCGAGTTAAATTCCGTAAACATTTTTTTATAGATAGCATCAACTGCTGCTGTCTGCTCATCCGTTAGTTCAAAAACGTGGTTACCATTCGGTTGAAAAACTTCGTATTTATTCAGATTGCCAAAATCTTGAAAAAAGTGGTGATTGAAAATACAATAATAGCCCCCTTCAATTTTATCTAAATGCTCACATTGATAAGGTATTTGTGGGTTAGAGAACACCAAAGCCTGCTTTTTAATGGCCGTTGATTGGTTAGCATAATGAAAATTGACACCTCCAATGGTTAGTAGAATTTTATAATAATCCCTTCTTTGATAAGGCAAAGTTCTGGTTTTTCCTTTGGGAAGCGGCTCTAGCGGAAATAAATTAAAATGCCCTACATCTTGGTAAAGATTTGGCGGCGTACTATTATTTTTTCTTTTGTAAAATGCTGCTAAAGATTCTGATTTTTTCATTGATGCTACCTTTTATCCTACAACTTCTTTCTTTTCTATAAATGGCTGATGATATTGTCGCTTTCCAGTAGCCTGATATAAAGCATTCGCCAAAGCACCAAAAACAGGGGGGAAAGTAGGTTCTCCCAAACCCGTTGGGTTGATGCCATTTTCTACGAAGTGTACCTCAATTTTTTTAGGCGTTTCCGACATTCGTATCATTCGGTATTGATGAAAATTATTTTTTTCAGGTACCCCATTTTTGAAAGTCAATTCGCCATATAAAGCATTTCCAATTCCGTCCACTATAGCACCTTCCGCTAAATTAGATGCAGCATCAGGATTGACAATAATTCCACAATCTACGGCGCAACAAACTTTTTCGATAATGGGTTGACCATTTTCCATTTTTAAATCTAAAACTTGTGCTGAATAGGAATTATGACAGAAATAAACGGATAGGCCCCTATGGATATTGGACGGTGTATTGTCCCAATCTGATTTTTCACGAACCAATTTTAATACGCCAGCCAGTCGGTCCGCATCATAATCATTTTTTTCACCGATTGGGTTGGTCTTTGCTTGTTCAATGAGTTCCAAACGAAAATCAATAGGGTCTTTACCTATTGCTTCTGCGATTTCATCTAAAAAAGATTGCTCGGCGCAAGCGATAAAATTGGAACGGGGCGCACGAAATGAACCAATGGTAATGTTGGAATTAATCGTCCAGCTTTCTGCCAAATAATTTTCGACTGCACCTGCGGGGAATCGATTGGCATACAAAGGACTTTCTAAATTGCCACCTGCATTGATATGTAAACCTGTCAAGTTATTATTTTCATCGAATGCTGCTCGATAAGTTGCCTGGTAAGCAGGTCGATAAATACCGCCTGTCATATCATCTTCACGGGTATAAACCAATTTAATAGGTGCATTCATTTTTTGGGAAATGAGTGCTGCTTCCAACACCCAATGAGCATAAGAACGTCGTCCATATCCTCCTCCAAGACGGGTCATTTGAATATCAATATTTTCGATAGGAATTCCTAAACGGGCAGACACGGTTTGTTCTGTTAATTCTGCCTTTTGTAGTCCGCCAATAAGTTCCGCTTTACCATTCCTTACATCTGCAAAGAAGTTCATCGGCTCCATACAATTATGTACTAAGTAGGGAGCGGTATAGGTTCTTTCAATAACTTTTGTCGCCTGCTTAAAAGCTGCTTCTGGGTTGCCATCTCTGCGGACTACGGTTGTTTTCTTAGCAGCTATTTCAGTCATATTAGATTGATGGTCACTCGTATTTTCTAGTCCAGCAGGGATAGTTAACGTTTGTTTGGTTTGTCCCCAAAAAGTTCGTTCTTCTTTATAGGTTTCAAAATTTTCCCATTGGACTTTTATCGCTTTTTTTGCCTGCATCACTTGCCACGTTGAATCGCCTACTATTGCGACTACTTCCAAAAAAGTACAGGTATCAAAATGCTGTCTTTCAAAATCATCATTTAGCACTTTAATTGTAAAAACATCCCGAATGCCTGACATGGACTTAACGGTTGCCTCCTCTACCGATTTTAATTTCATCCCAAAGGCTGGTGGATGGACAATCATCGCAGTAAGCATTCCTTCTTTATAGGTATCTATCCCAAACAAAGGCTGACCTATTATAATTTTTTTTCCATCTACATTTTTTCTAGAAGTACCGATGATTTTAAAATCATTGCTATTTTTAAGTTGTACTTCTTCTGGTACCCGAATGTTTGCAGCGGCAGCAGCCATTTCACCGTAGTTGGCTGATTGACCACTTTTTGAATGTTTCAAAATTCCTGCTTCCGTTATAACTTCAGCGACTGGTACCCCCCAATTTTTTGCTGCTGCTTGCCTAAGCATTTGCCGAGCCGATGCACCTGCCATTCGCAATCCTTCCCAGCCAAACCGAATCGCATTACTTCCTCCAATGAATTGACGTTGAAACAAGGCAGTATTCAAAGGAGCTTGTTCGACAAGCACATTTTTCCAGTCAATATCGAGTTCTTCTGCCACAATCATTGGCATGGACGTCTTGATGTTTTGCCCTCCCTCAGGATTGGGCGACATAATCGTGACTTGTCCATTATCCCCAATTTTTAAATAGCCGTTAAAATCAAACCATTCTTTGGGTGGGTTTAAAAGCTCTTTTTCAGAAGGGGATTGACAAGATGCCAACCAGCAAAAATTGAGCATTAAACCACCTCCTGCAAGGGCAGAGGATTTTAGGAAGGAACGTCGACTGTGGGAAGTTTTTATAATTGACATAGCTTGATTTTGAATTAATGTTTCTCTTTTTCAGGACTAGCCTTCGCAGCAATCTTATGGGTGTCCCGCACCTTACTAAAGGTCAAGTCTAATAATTTCCAACCATCTTCTCCTTTTTTATAGATTTCGGTTACCGTAAATTCATTCGATACATCATTTCCTCTAACATGTGCCACTAACGTAATGCGATTCCAAAGGACGGCAGTATTGTCAAAAATTTCCACCACGACATCATGGACATCGGCTTGCTTATACCAAATACTTCCAGATTCAATAATTTCGAGTTCCCTCTCCTTATTCCACGTACCGCTCATATGGACAAACTTTGATTTATCATGGAAAAGGGTAGCCAATTTATCCACCTTCTTATCTGCCATCCATTGCCATTTCTCTTTGGATAGTTGAGTGACTTCCTGTTCGATGGTTGATTTTTGTGCGAATGACCATTGCACAGACAACATGATTAAAAACAGTCCGATAAATATTTTTTGCATAATAAGAGGTATTGAATGGTTATAAAACTTTCTCAATATTGGTCATTTCTTTTTTTATGACCAACATTAAACATCTTTATTTTATCTTTTGATAACTTACCACCTACAAAGTAAGTAAATATTTAGGTACAAAAACTATAGTAATCAATTAAATACTTACGAAAATCAAACAATTACTATTAATAAGTTATGGGGTTAACTACCTATTAAATCATCAGATAAAAAATTGATTTAAATCAAAACTCCTAACAACCATTTGGAAAATATAGGTTAATTTTGGATTGTTACTTTTTTAAGTTAAAACACATAATCCACCTATGAATTTCGAGATACCCAAGCACATTACAGCCTATCTAAAAGAACTAGACGAATTTATTGAAAAAGTCATCAAACCGCTAGAACAAAAAGAGGACAATATGCGCTTTTTTGACCATCGAAGAGAATATGCTCGAACCGATTGGGACAAAGGCGGTATACCAAAAGCAGCATGGGAAGCCTTATTAGCGGAGGCCAAAAGGTTGGCAGACGAAGCGGGGCATTTTCGTTTTGCGATGCCTAAAAAGTTTGGTGGACAAGATGGGTCTAATTTGGCCATGGCGATTATTCGAGACCATTTGGCGGCAAAAGGCTTAGGCTTACATAATGACTTGCAAAATGAACATTCTATTGTCGGCAATTCGGTGGGTGCTCTGCTCATGTTGGAATATGGAAATGCCGCACAAAAGGAACTTTTTTTAGAGGGTTTATTAAAAGCAGATGCCAGCAAAGCTTTTGCCTTTGGTATTACTGAACCAGACCACGGTTCGGATGCCACGCACATGGAAACGAATGCCGTAAAAGAGGGAAACGATTGGATAATTAATGGGGTAAAAACTTGGAATACAGGCATTCATATTGCTGCTTACGACTTAATTTTTGCGCGGACTAGTGGCAAAGCAGGAGATGGTTATGGCATTACCGCTTTTTTAGTGCCGATGGATGCCAAAGGATTAAAAATTGAAGAATATTTATGGACGTTTAATATGCCCTCCGACCACGGTACGGTTTCGTTAAAAAATGTACGCGTACCGCATAGTGCTATCTTGGGAGAAGAAGGAAAAGGCTTGGCAATTGTCCAACATTTCTTTAATGAAAATAGAATTCGACAGGCGGCTTCTAGTTTAGGGGCGGCGCACTATTGTATAGCCGAATCGGTGGAATATGCAAAAAATCGCCAACCATTTGGCAAATCGCTAGCCACCAATCAAGGCATTCAATTTCCATTGGTAGAATTACAAACTCAATGCGAAATGCTTCGAGCGTTTATTCGTCAAACGGCTTGGCAAATGGATACTTACGGTGCTTTCCATGTTTCGGATAAAGTGTCTATGTGTAATTATTGGTCAAATCGCTTGTGTTGTGAAGCGGCAGACCAAGCCATGCAAGTGCACGGTGGCTTAGGCTATTCTAGACATAAACCTTTTGAACATATTTATCGCCACCATAGACGGTATCGAATTACGGAAGGAACGGAAGAAATCCAAAAACGTCGAATTGCGGGGTATATGTTTGGATTTATGAAACAGCGAAAACCTAAAGGGATGTAAGTAAGGACAGTAGACACTTTATCATTTTTTCATCGGACGACGCAGTCATCCGACGAGAAAATACTTCCAGTCGGATGACTAGCGTCGTCCGATTGGAAGCATTAAGCCTAAAGTACCAAAGTAGCGCTAAGAAGGTCAATTTGCTAAATACCATTGCTGCAAAACGGCCAAAGCGGGCTTATCTTGCATAGAAAAACTAGTATTTCCTGCAGGAGGTGGAACACAGAACCATTTCCATGCAAAACCACCAGCTACCCATTTTTTTGTCCAAAACGTTTCGAAAAAGGCTTGGTACAAATTACGTTGGGCTTCATTATCAATAATAGCAGGTCCTTTATCATGTGTCCAAGGGCGCTTGCCAGCATAGGCAACATTTCGATAACCATACTCTGTTAATACTATTTTTAGGTTTTCTTTTTTACTAAATTTCTTTAAGGATTTTTGAATGGACCGCCAATTTTTCATCGTTTTTCTGACGGACGGCGTTGCCATTCTACTTATGGGAAAGTACGTATCCACACCAATATAATCCAAGTCTTGCCAGAAAGTAATCTTTTGATATTCATCCCAATTCGCAGAATAAATCAATTTTCCTTTATAAATTGCCCGAACTTTTTGAATTAATTGTCGCCAATAGGCAGGACGTTTCCAAGCACTTTGCTTCAATTCTGTCCCAATGGAAAATAAATCTACTTCTAAGTCTGCCGAAATTTGTGCTAGTGCTAAAATATACCTTTCATAGTTTTTCTCCCAGATTTGCCAATCGACCTCTTTTTTAAAGGTCATTTCTCCACGCCACTCTACGCCCCTAGTTTTATCTTTTGGTGATTCAATTTTAGCTAAATTAGTCACCCGAATTGCTTTTGTTATCCGCTTAGGAATTTCCCCTAATACAATATGTGGTTTTAAAAAAACTTTAAATCCCGCTTGTTTGGCTAATTGAATGCCTTCTATATTCGCAACTATTGTTTCTCCCCACCAATTATTCTCCCTATCAGGTTTCAAGCTTAAGGTAGTACGGTCTAAAGTAGCTTCGGGAATAAAAGCAACCCAATTGGCATTGGAAACTTTGACGGCCTCAAACATAGTTGCCTGAAAACTAGGGGTTTTAGG
>CALFWI010000018.1 GCA_937928615.1 uncultured Saprospiraceae bacterium
ATTAAAGAATTTGCCAAAATATTTACGGGATTAGGGGCAGGAGAAAGATGGGTCTCTATATTAGAAGATTTCTCCGATGACCCACCAGAATGGGGCATGGATTTTTATGAATCGAATCCAGCTAAGCCCATGAAAATGTACGAAGCATGGCATGAACAAGGGCAAAAGACCTTACTTAATGGGCAAGTTGTGCCAGCAGGACAAACTGGGATGCAGGATATTGAGGCAGCAATGGATAATCTATTCAATCACCCAAATATTGGGCCTTTTATTGGTCGAAGATTGATTCAAAATTTGGTCAAATCCAATCCATCTCCTGCTTATATTGCCAGAGTTGCCGCAGCTTTTGCCGATAATGGACAAGGACAGAGAGGCGATATGAAAGCGATTATTAAAGCCATTTTATTAGACCCCGAAGCAAGAGATTGTGACTATGCCACCAAAAATGATATTGGGAAATTACGTGCGCCTTTAGCTAGATATGTCCATGCTTTACGAGCTTTCAAAGTGAATAGTACCAGTAATACTTTTTGGGATGATGGTTATTTAACTGAAATGAATTTGCAACAAGCTCCGCTTCGAGCCAATAGTGTTTTTAATTTTTATTTACCTGATTATCAACCCAATGGCGCTATTGCTGAAAGCAATCAATTTGCACCCGAATTTCAAATTCACAATTCGACGACCTCCATCAGCTATGGCAATTTATTATACTCCATGCTTTTTGAAGCCGAAAGTTTATTCAATTTAAAACCTGAACTAGTAAGCGTGGGGGCCATCGAAGTGGATGAAAGCAAGTCGATTACTTTAGATTTTACCGCCGAAGATGCCATTGCCAGCAATTTAAATGCCTTGCTCGACCGATTGGATATTTTATTGACCAATGGCAATCTTAGTACCAATACTCGAAACATCATTTATACTACTTTGAATCAAATGGATGAAGAAGATATTTGGGATATTCGGACTACTGCTATCTTCTTGATAATGTTATCTCCTGATTATGCTATTCTTAAATAAGATGTCATTAAGTTCTCAATGCTGGTCAGGAGACCAGCGGATAGCCGTGTCTAGTCTGGAGACTAGATACATCGAGCGTCGATATTTCTAGTCTCCAGACTAGGAATGACTATCTCGTCGTCTCCTGACGACGCTCGTTTTGAGAACTTACAGATGTCAGATAGCACCGACACTAAGCAAATGATTTTCAAATTTATCTAAACGTAAGTCTGACTTCTGACAATCCCAATTCATGGGATGGTCTGACTGCTGACTTCTAAAAAAACAATCATGTCAAATCATAAATATTCTCGAAGAAAATTTTTAGGCCAAGCTAGTTGTGCTGCCATTGGTACGACCGCCTTTATGTCTAGTTTTTTGAACTTGGGCTTAATGAATAATGCCGCTGCCGCCAATTTACCTGTTTATCAAAATAATGATTATAAAGCCTTGGTTTGTATTCTATTGGCAGGTGGGAACGATTCTTTTAATATGTTGATGCCGACCTCGACTTCCGCTTATAATGATTATGCTGCCACTCGCACTAATTTAGCCATTGCTAAAAACACTATTTTAAATTTAAATGGAACAACGGGCGGTCAAACTTATGGCGTTCATCCAGCTATGCCAGAGGTGCAAGCTTTGTATAATTCAGGTCGATTGGGTTTTGTTTCTAATGTGGGTACGTTAATCAATCCTACGACCAAAACCCAGTACGAAAATGGGTCGGCTAATTTACCCTTAGGCTTGTTTTCTCATTCGGACCAAATCCAACAATGGCAAACGTCGATTCCACAATCACGAACAGCCATTGGTTGGGGCGGTCGTATGGCAGATATATTAAGTTCAATGAACAGTAATCAGAATATTTCCATGAATATTTCCCTTTCGGGCACCAATGTTTTCCAAGCTGGAAACAATGTAGTGGAATATACCATTGAACCATCTGGCACAGGCAGTATTGGTTTGGCAGGAAGTGAGGATATGGATTTTTATAGCACACTTAGAAATGGGGCGGTGAAAAGTATGATGGAACACCAATACCAAGATATTTTTCGCAAAACTTATGCTGGGGTAACCAAAAATGCACAGGACAGCCACCAACAATTTAGTACTGCCATTAATGGGATTAATCAAGCGCCTCCTTTTACGACTACTTTTTCGGCTAGTAATTTATCTCAAAGGTTGCAAATGGTCGCTAAAACGATTTCCGCTCGAGATACTTTGGGCCTGAAGCGCCAAACATTTTTCCTTACTTTCGGTGGTTGGGACCATCACGATGAAGTTTTAAATGCGCAAAACTTGATGTTGGGCGTCGTTAGCAAAGCATTGCATGAATTTAATGATGCCATGCAACAAATGAATTTACAAGACAATGTCACCACTTTCACGATTTCTGATTTTGCTCGAACTTTAACCTCTAATGGCAATGGTACCGACCACGCTTGGGGCGGCAATGTACTTGCGATGGGCGGTAGTGTAAATGGCGGCAAAATCTATGGACAATATCCAACCTTAGCCTTAAATTCTAATTTACTGGTCGATGAAAGTGCCATCATTCCAACCACTTCTTGTGATGAATATTTTGCAGAATTAGCACTTTGGCTAGGTGCTTCGTCCAATCAATTGAGTAGTATTTTGCCCAATATCGGGAATTTTTATTCGCCTGGGTCGGCTTCTTTGCCTATTGGATTTATGAGGGTTTAACTGGTTGCTGGTTGCTGGTTGCTGGTTGCTGGTAATATATTCGAGAGTAGGTAATTAGGTTTCATTTTTTTTGCAAGAAATTTATCGTTCATCGTTCAAAAAAAGTTGTTTCATTATGAAATTCATTATAAAAATCGTTTTAATCACCATTTCTTTTTCTGTTTTTTCCCCTCGGCTTATGGCACAAGTCTGCGAGGGAAATCATTTAAATTTGACCACTATGACGAATGGTACTAAACACGCTAAAACGAGTATTACTTCGTCCGCAAATATAGAAAATGGAAATACCGTCATTTTTAAAGCAGGCACAAGTATTACCTTAACCGATGGCTTTCACGCCAAAGCAGGTAGTCAATTTACAGCGGCGATTGCCGATTGTGTGGATGCTGGGCCAATAGTTGCTGAGGCTTGTAGTCCACCCGATGCTACTATTTGGAATAATCCTTGGCTATCCTGTCAAACTACAACCAATCCTAATCCCAGTCGAGGCAATAGTCATTGGATACGCTATGACCTTGGCGCTAATTATAAATTAGGCAAAATGCAAGTTTGGAACGTCAATAAAATAGGCGAAAGCGATAAAGGATTTAAAGAAGTAAGAATTGACTATTCTTTAAATGGTACAACTTGGTCAACATTAGGTGATTTTCAATTTGAACAAGGTACGGAAGCAGCCACTTATGCGGGATTTGAAGCGGCTAATTTTAATGGGCTTAGTGCGAGGTATGTCTTAATTACTGCTGTTTCTAACTGGGGAGCTGCGAGCTGTAGCGGTATTTCTGATGTTAAATTTAACATCGCCCCTCCCCTATTACAAGATGTTGCCGAAATGTTGGCAGCGAGAAACGCTACAGATTTATTAGGTCTAAATGCACAAGAAATGTTGGATAAAACAAATAGCCAATTCTTGGTTTATCCAAATCCAACGCGTCATACAACCAATATCCTTTTAGAAAATGAGACCAATATCACGGCAACGATTACCATCAGCGACCTTGCTGGACGGCTGGTTCAAGCTATTCCAGTTGAGGTATTCGCGGGGCAAAATAATTGGGCAATGTCTTTAGACAACATTCCTTCTGGTACTTATTTTGTCAAGGTGCTCGCTGAAGAATTGAACTTATTAAATGCACAAAAATTAGTCATTGTGAAAGAATAATTTTTGTTTATAAAAGTAGTAAAGTGGTTAATATTTGCTTCTTTTTGCGCTACCTCTATTTTAAACTCAACAAAAATAATTATGAAGAATATCCATATAGCCATTTTATTAATTGCTTGCTTATGCTCTTTAATCGCCTGTACCAAAGAAAATGACCTTCAGCCAAGCAAGTTAATTATTACTAACACAGAAAATGCAGTCAGCATCTTACCTTTAGGAGATTCCAGAGTAGAAGGAAATCGTCCTGATTTTGAGAGTTACCGATATGAGTTGTGGAAAAAATCAGTAGAACAGGGTTTTGTTATTGATTTTGTTGGTGCTCGTTCAGATGAAAGCAATTACCCTGATGTTACGGGACAATCCTTTGACCGAGACCATCAAGGAACAGGTGGGGCACAAACTGCTGATATTCTTGAATTTTTAAATAATATAGAAGTAGACACTTCTGTACCTGATGTAGTACTATTAGGCATTGGCGGAAATGATTTAACGGATGGTCATAAAACAGTAGAAGCCACTATCAACAACATTAACCAAATCATTGATTGGTTACAAGAAAGGAATAGTAAAATCACTATATTTTTAGAGCAAATTGCCCCTGCTCGTAGCGATTTTATGACTAACGAGTTGACTTTGGTATTTCATGAATTTAATAAAGAGATTGAAAATATAGGGCTAACTCAAACTACTACGAATTCTAATATAGTCATCATAGACATGGCCAGTAATTGGTCGGATGCTTATATGGCGGATGAAGTACATTATAATGAGGCTGGTGCAAAGGAGGTGGCCGCTCGATATTTTGAGGCAATGAAAATTGTTTTAGGCGAATAATCCACTACCAATAAATCCGCGCAGAAACCAAAGGCGTCCGTTTCAATAAACGTCGATTGACATCTAAAATACCGATAAAAGTCTGCTCTTCTTCCTCGAAATCATCAATAAAATAATCTCGGCTAAATTGATTATTGGTGTTGAGGAAGTTGAGTATAGACAAACTAATTTCTGATTGAATTTTAGTATTTTTAAAAGCTGGTCGATAACTAATCCCAAAGTCCAACCGACTGTAATTCCCTAATTTGGCTGCATTAGGTGCATCGTATTCTATGAAGGAATAAGTTTCCGTTTCTTGGGTTTCCTCATCAAATTCCGTTGCTGTTCCGATGCCTAAAGCTTGGGTGAAAGGTAAGCCTGTTTTAAATTGATAATTGACCGAAAAATTCCATTTTTTGTGTTGCCAAGTATTGACCAAACTAAATTTATGTCTTTGGTCATTGCTAGCAGGAAAAGCAGTCTCTACAATCTCTGGGAATAAATAATCTACTTTACTCAGCGAATAATTCGCCCAGATATGATAATTTCGCCAACGTTTTTTGATTAATACATCCATTCCTTTGGCAGTCGCATTGCCTACTGAAAAATCTAGGTCATTGCCTGCGCTTGAATTGAACGTTGGATTGTAAGTAGATAAACCAGTCGTTTGATTATAATACCCTTCTATATCAATTAACCAGCCTTTATGCTGAAAAATAAAGCCTCCTGCGACTTTTTTAGCGGATTGGACGACTTCTATTGCTTCTTCCTCTATTCGATTGATAATCCAAATTTGATTATTTAAATCTAAGGAATTCTCGCCAAATTCTTTTAATTGACTAATATATTGCTGAAAGATACCAGCAGAGCCTTTTAGTTTTAAATGTTGGGTCAAACCATATTGGATATTCAAACGGGGAGAAAGCTTATTTTTTTGCGTTTCAATATAAAAGGTATTGCGCAGCCCACCATTCGCACTTAGTTTTTTTTGTTGAAAATTAAACCCTATATAAGTATTATGAAAATGCCCTTCTATCGTATTGACATCTTGTAAATCGTCTTCATAGGTAGCGGTTAGGTCAATATTAAAATCAACCGACTTGATATTATAATCATAGCCTAAGGAAAAATTAAGCTGAGGAGACCATTGATATTGAACAGCCGTAAAAAGAGTTTGGTCTGTAATACTATTGGTAACTAAATTATTATAAAAAGTAAAATCATCTTCCTGATTGGTTAAAGTAAGTTGATAATCATTGCTATAATTGGAATTAGAATAGCCTAATTTCAAAGACCAATCTGAATGGAGCACCAAATTATTAGACCAATTAAAAGCTTTGGTCTCAAATAGTACTTCATCGGCTGAGGCTAAATCTTCCTCAAAAAATATAGAGGTATAATTAAAAGCATTATAAGTGCGAAACCAACTCGCTTTTATCGTTAATTTGTCAATGGGTTTGAAAATTAATTTACCATTAAGGTCATAAAAATTGAGTTGTTGTTCGGCTTCTCGTTCCCCCTCCATGACTTCTTCTTGTTCATGCTCAACTTTTGTTGCTTGAAATACTTTATTAGAATAATTGGAAATAGTCGGTGAATGATAAAGTTCATTAATCGTCTTTCGGCCTGATAGAATCAAGGACAATTTATCTTTTATAATAGGAGTTTTTAAATAAACATGCGCCTCCGTCGTCGTGCTGCCAAGCCCGCCTTGAAATTGATTGCGGATGCTATCGCTTATAGAAATGTCTACAATTCCGCCTAATCGGTTATCGTAACTGGGGTCAGACACGCCTTTAAAAACCTGAATGTCATCGACTATATAGGGATTAATAGCGGAAATCATCCCAAATAGATGACCGGGGTCATAGAGCGTAACATCCTCCCAGATAATTAAATTTTGGTCGGGTGTCCCGCCTCGAATTTGCAAATTGGTGGCACTTTCATCAATGCTAGTTACTCCTGGAATTAATTGAATCGTTTTTAAAATATCTTGCTCTATAATCGTGTGCTTATTCAATAATTTTTGGTAATCAAAGCGGACGGAATTATAGGTTTCTCCTTCCGTAATTTCTTGCAAAATATAGTCTCTGACAATGATTGCTTCTCCAAATAAGGCTGGGTCTATTGCTAATAAAAAATCCGCACAATCCGTTTGATTAAATGCTTGAATCATCAAAGACTGTGATTGGTAACCAATATAACTAATAGTGACTAATTGATGTTTCTGTGCCGTTATTGCTACCTCAAAAAAACCATTATCATCCGATTGAATCCCTTGTTTTTGGTCATCTAAATAAATATTAGCTAAAGGCAAGGTTGTCCCACTTTCTTTATCTTTTAGTGTCCCACAAATTTGGTACGTTTTGGGAGCTTCCAGGTAGATTAAAATATTGTCATTGCT
>CALFWI010000019.1 GCA_937928615.1 uncultured Saprospiraceae bacterium
TGTTACGGGGTCTCGAAAATTTGCTCGTTTGATTAAAACGGGGGCTTTGGATGAGGCTTTATCTGTGGCTTTACACCAAGTAGAAGGTGGCGCACAGGTGATTGATGTGAATATGGATGAAGGCTTATTGGATAGTGAGCAAGCGATGAAAGACTTTCTAAATTTGGTGATGGCGGAACCTGATATTGCCAAATTGCCGATTATGATTGATAGCTCTAAGTTTCATGTAATTGAGGCGGGTTTGAAATGTGTGCAAGGAAAATGTATCGTGAATAGTATCTCGATGAAAGAGGGCGTAGAATCATTTAAGGAGCATGCTAAATTGGTAAAACGTTACGGTGCAGCAGCGGTTGTCATGGCTTTTGATGAAGACGGACAAGCAGATACCATCGAAAGAAAAGTAGATATATGTAAAAGAGCTTATGATATTTTAGTCAATGAAGTCGATTTTAATCCAAACGACATCATTTTTGACCCGAATATTTTTGCAGTTGCTACAGGTATTGAAGAACATAACGAATATGCGATTAACTTTATAGAGGCTTGCCGAGGCATTAAAGCGGCTTGTCCTGGTGCAAAAATAAGTGGTGGGGTGAGTAATATTAGTTTCTCTTTTAGAGGAAATAATGTGGTTAGAGAGGCAATGCACTCTTCTTTCCTTTTCCATGCGATTCAAGCGGGAATGGATATGGGAATTGTGAATGCGGGGTTGATTGAAGTTTATGCCGATATTCCAAAGGATTTATTGGAACGAGTAGAAGATGTTTTATTTAATAGAAGAGCAGATGCAACCGACCGTTTAACGGAATATGCGGAACGAGTAAAAGGTGACGGAGGAAAATCAATTGTCAAAGATTTGGCATGGCGAGAAAGTACCGTTGAACAGCGTTTATCACACGCTTTGGTGAGAGGAATCACCGAATTTATTGTAGAAGATACAGAAGAAGCTCGACTAAAATATCCTGCACCAATTGAAGTCATTGAAGGGCCTTTAATGGACGGCATGAATGTCGTAGGTGATTTATTTGGCGCTGGAAAGATGTTTTTACCGCAGGTGGTAAAATCTGCACGGGTCATGAAAAAAGCCGTAGCTCATTTAACACCTTTTATAGAAGCATTAAAAAAAGCAGGTGCTAAATCTACCAAAGGAAAGGTCTTAATGGCCACCGTAAAAGGAGATGTACACGATATTGGTAAAAATATTGTGGGCGTTGTTTTAGGTTGTAATAATTATGAGATTATCGACATGGGTGTGATGGTGCCGACTCAAAAGATTTTGGATACGGCCATCAAAGAAAATGTAGATATTATCGGTTTAAGTGGTTTGATTACGCCTTCTTTGGATGAAATGGTTCACGTTGCGAAAGAAATGCAACGTAGAAACTTTAAAATTCCATTATTGATTGGTGGCGCCACTACTTCTAAAACGCATACAGCGGTAAAAGTTGAGCCACAATATAACGGCCCAGTGGTGCATGTTTTAGATGCCTCTAGAGCCGTTGGTGTTTGTAGTAGTTTATTGAGTGAAGAAAAAGATACGAGTAGTAATTTTATCTTAGATATCAAATCAGAATATCAACGAGTTAGAGAAATGCGCTCTAATCGAAAGTCTAGTAAAAAATATTTGACGCTGAAAAAAGCGAGAGAAAATAAATTACAATTGGATTGGGCAAATTATACGCCTACGATGCCTTCTTTTACTGGTACTAGAGTTTTTGAGGAGTATGATTTGGCAGAATTAGCGACCTATATTGACTGGACGCCTTTCTTTTCTAGTTGGCAATTAGCAGGTAAATTTCCTGCTATTTTAGAAGATGAAATTGTTGGGGTAGAAGCCACGAAGTTATACAAGGATGCGCAAGTGATGTTGCAGCAAATCATTGACGAAAAATGGTTAACGGCAAAAGGAGTTATCGGTATTTATCCTGCCAATACCGTTAATCACGATAGCATCGAAGTTTACGAAAGTAATATTCGAGACCGAGTTAAAACCACTTTACATCACCTTCGTCAACAAGTCAAAAAAGCACCGGGGCAACCTAATTTATGCTTAACCGACTTTTTAGCACCAAAAGAGTCAGGGGTACAAGACTTTATTGGTTCGTTTGCTGTTGCCACAGGTTTTGGTATCGAAGAGCACGTTAAGCGCTTTGAAGCGGACCAAGATGATTATAATGCCATCTTATTAAAAGCATTGGCTGACCGTTTTGCAGAAGCTTTCGCAGAGTGTATGCACTTAAGAATGCGTAAAGAATTCTGGGGCTACGCAGCTGATGAAAACTTAGACAATACTGATTTAATCAAGGAAAATTATAAAGGCATTCGACCTGCTCCTGGTTATCCTGCTTGTCCTGAACACACCGAAAAACGCACCCTTTGGGAATTGATGCGCGTCGAAGAACAAACGGGCATTACCTTAACGGAAAGTTGTGCGATGTATCCTGCAGCTGCCGTTAGTGGTTGGTATTTTGGTAATCCTGCTTCTAAATACATGCGGGTGGGACAGGTTAGTAAAGACCAAGTCGAGAATTACGCTAATCGTAAAGGATTTAGTGTAGAAGAGACGGAGAGATGGTTGGCGCCTATTTTGAATTATGATGTGTAGTTCGGACGGTTGACCTTCAGTCAACCTACTATGCTGATATAGCATCACATTGGATAATAGACCTTTAGTCAAACTGTATTAATTACTTGATAATTTACAGGTTGACTGAAGGTCAACCATCCAGTTGCTTCAAATAAATAAAAGGATAATTCTTCCAATTTTTAACTATGCCTGCCTTTACTGGATTATTCTATACATCATTGATAATCCGTCCCAGTTCCTTCTAAACATATTTTAGGAAATAAAACACCTTTTCTACCTAAACAAACCACCAATCAACTAAATCTTTAATATATTGCCATCAGAAATAGGTTAACGCTGCAAATTATTAATCCCCAAAGTTAAACCGTACCTAACACTTTTCTGATGAAAGAAAATCAATCCAATCGTCGCCACTTTGTTAAAAATTCCGTTTTTGGCGTTTTAGCGGTAGCGACCACCTCGGTAGCTTGTACTAAAAACATCCAGCCAATCACTCCAAGAGTAACTACCGTACAAAAAACAGCATTATTTTACCGTTATCCATCTTTGGATGATGAAAGTGTGAGTGCGGTAGTAGGTGCCGCTCATTCTAATTTGGACAAGGTTAAAAGCTTGGTCAATAATCGACCTGAATTAGCCAATGCTGCTTGGGATTGGGGTTTTGGAGATTGGGAAACCGCTATTGGTGCAGCTGCACATATGGGCAGAAAAGATATTGCGGAATTTTTATTGAGTCATGGAGCAAGACCAGACCATTTCACCTTTGCCATGTTAGGAGAATTGGATGCACTAAAAGCAATGCTAACAGCTCAGCCTGGCCTGCAAAAAATACCTGGTCCACATGGTATTCCATTATTGCAACATGCTAAACACCGCCTTTGGCATGAAGGCATTACGCCAGAAGATAAGGTAAAAATTGACCAAACTATTGCTTATTTAGAAGCTTTAGGAGATGCTAATGAATCTGCCAAAAATCTGGACATGACGGAAACAGAAAAACAAATGTACCTTGGTGAATATCGCTTTGGAACAGAAGCAGACCAAATATTTGAACTAAAACTCAATAGGCGCAACATGTTATCCCTTGGAAAAAAAGGAACTTTTGGGCGAGCTTTAAATCGAATTGGCCCTACACTTTTTTCGCCTAGTGGTGCGCCTTCTGTGCAAATTAGTTTTGTATTGAAAGAAAAACAAGCCATTTCTTTAACTATTCATGAACCACAACCTTTGGTCACTGCTACAAGAATTTAATTAGATTTAAAGCGAATTAAACCTTAAATATATTGATTACATTTTAGGTTTTTATAAATAAAATGTTTATTTTTGTAATAAACTTAACACAAAATATGAAGAAAAAACATAGGCTTTCCAAAACGGATTATATTCAATATTTAGATTGTCCAGAAGAATTATGGTTGCGTAAGAATAAACCAAAAGTATTGCCCCCTATCAACTTAGACAGACAATATAAATTGGACCAAGGGAATCTAATAGATAAATTAGCTCAAGATTTGTTTTCCGATGGTTGTGTGATTGCAGATTGGACGATTGCCCCTAAAGATGTCGTCTTTCAGATGAAGGCGCAGCATGGCTCCATGTTGGCGATTACGGATATTGCGGTACATCAACCCGATACCAAAACCTTGGTATTGTTTGAAGTAAAAGCAGCAACTAGTGTCAAAAAGGAACATTACCATGATTTAGCTTTTCAGCGCATGGTTTTTGAGAATAGTGGTTATAAAATTAGTGCGACTTATCTAGTACACGTCAACAAAGCCTATCGAACAAGTGAACAAGTAGATTATTGCGATTTATTGGTGATTGAAGATATTACCGAAGATGTCAATAAACTAATGGAAGAAACTAGGGCAACAGCACCCAAAGTATTAAAATGGGTGAATGGTAAAGCGCCTAAAAAACGAATAACCCTTGGGTGTAGCAAAAAGCAAAAATGTCCTTTTGTCCAATTGCACTACCCCGATTTACCAGCCTATTCTATCTTCAATGTTTCTCGGATTAGTACCAGCAAAATAAAAAAATTAGTAGATGCGAATATTTTAGATGTTCAAGATATTCCAGAAGATTTTAAATTATCGAATAAACAACGACAAGAGGTAGAAATTGCGCAAGAGGATGAAATTATTCTGAAAAGAGGCAGCATTAGAAAAGCCATAAAAAAACTGGAATATCCACTATACTACTTAGACTATGAGAGCTTTTCTTATGTAATTCCCGTACAATCGGGTTATAAGCCTTATCAACAGATGGTTTTTCAATATTCCCTTCATATCCAGAAAAAGCCCAACGGGCCTATTACTCATCAAGAATTTCTACTAAAAAGTAAGGAAGAATCGGTCGAGAAATTGCTCAAAAGTTTACAAAAGAACATTAGTGAAAAAGGGTCTATCATCGTCTGGAACGAAAGTTTTGAAAAAGGAAGAAACAAAGAAATGGCCATTCTTTTTCCCGCTTACGAGCCTTTTTTAACTGCGCTTAATAAGCGCTTGTATGACTTAAGGGTCCCTTTTCAAAAAGGACTTTACCAACATCCAGATTTTAAAGGAAAAACGTCTTTAAAAAGTATCTTACCCGTGCTTTCGCCTGAAGTGAGTTATGATAACTTAGCTATTCAAAATGGAATGATCGCAACTATCAAATGGCATCATGCCACAGATGGACGAATGGATAAAAAAGAACAACAGGAAACGTTTAATCACTTATTAAAATATTGTGAATTGGACACTTTGGCGATGGTCAAAATATTGGACGTCTTGCGAGCGGTGTAATAGGTTATAGCCGTTGAAAAAATTTTAAACATACTCTAATACATCTAAGGCAGGAATGATAATTGTAGCATTATATTAAGCACTTATCTAAACAATAAGTCCTTGTTTTAAGTAAAAATGATTACTTTTTAAATATTTTTTAATCAAATATTAAACTTGTTTGATTTTTTTTTCTTTTAGCTGTACTAAATAAGGTGATAGAAATATCGTAACTACTTATTTTTGATTGTATAATTGCAAAGTTGTGTGATTGTATACGTAACGTACACCATCATACCAGCTCCTAATCTTTACAATGATTTTAAGTGGTTAACTTATTTTTATCTGACTACTTAAATTACTATAAACCGAATATTTTTAGGAAGTGATTAATGCTTTATCTATGCTTAAGTCTATGATAATTTTCCGATAAAACGCTACAAAAATGATAAGTACCATCATCAATAATGAAACGAAGGAATCCCTAAAAGAAGCACTGGATACTTTGGTTAATAAGGAAGATATTCAATCCATTCTATTATACATTGGCGCTGATTTTGAATTAGACGGAGCTGCGCTTTCTCAACAATTAAAAACTATTGATAAAACAGTGATTGGCGGCATTTTTCCCGAGGTAATTAGGAATGGAAAACGGACAGGAGATAGTGCCATTTTATTAGGATTACCTTTTCCAATGACTTATATTGCTATTAAAAATTTTGAGGAAGAAGCTATTATAGAAAAGATTTCGGAAGGTATTAATGAAGATATTGATGAATCAAGTAGCTTTTTAGTTTTTATAGATGCACTCGTTAGTAAGAAACATGTCTTATTTGATTGTCTCTATAATTATTACGGCGCTATCCCCAATTACTTGGGCGGAGGAGCTGGTACTTTAAAATTTGAACCATTGCCATGTGTGGTATCCAATGAAGGGCTATTGGAAGGAGCGGCAATTGTGGCAACTATTCCTAGAAAAATCAACCTAGGAGTCGCACATGGCTGGTCTCCAATCAGTACACAATTAAAGGTTACCGAAGTTTCTAATAATGAAATTATAAGCTTAAATTGGAAGCCTGCCATGGAAGTCTATCAGGCTATCGTTGAGGAACATTCCAAAAAAGCATTTGATTTTAAAGACTTTTTTAATAGTACAAAATCTTATCCATTTGGTATTCAAAAATTAAATGGCAATACAATCGTTAGAGACCCATTTAAAACAGAGAACGGGCGTGTTTTTCTGCTAGATGCCGTAGATGAAGGGGCTTATGTGCAAATTCTGTATGGTAATTTGGATAGTTTGATAGCAGGCGCTTCCCAAGCTAGAAAAAAAGCAGAAAAAGAAAGTACTAACTTGGATAATACCTTGATCATTGATTGTATTTCTAGGGTATTGTTTATGGAAGATAAATTTGAGGAGGAATTAAAAAAAATTGACCCTTTATCTAATTCATTTGGCGCACTAACTTTAGGGGAAATTGCTAATAATGGAGATGAATATTTAGATATATATAATAAAACTGCAGTAGTTGGAATCTTTGAATAATAATAAATTGAACTTATTAAGCGATGTGCTTTTAGAGTTGGCTTTATCCATTGGAAGTCAGCAAACAGGTATGCATTTAGTCCGTAAAAGCATCCCTTTATTACTCAAAAGGCTAGAATGTAATACTTGTGGTTTATTCCATTTTGATCTGACAATAAAGCTTCCTTTTCAATTTATTGTTCCGGGTATTTTTCCTAAAACACCTTCCTTTCAAAAACTCAAAATTGCTTTTACGAGCCTTCCTTTTCCACTAATAAATATACATTCCTTACAACTAGACGGACAATACTATTATATTGTTCCTATTACGAAAAATGAATATTTGTTATTACGGAGAAAGCTTCCTTTTACAGAAATTCAGACGAAGGAACTCAAACCCTTATTGCTTTTTTTAGGCAATACTTTTCATAATTTAAATGAAAAAAGTAAACGGGAAAAGGTTGAAAAAGAATTAGTTAGACTTTCTTTGGTAGCGAGTCAAAGTACAAATGGAGTCATCATAACAGATATTCATGGGCGGTTTGAATGGATTAATGCAGGATTTACAAAAATCTCAGGTTGGGAAATTGAAGAAGTCAAAGGAAAAAAACCTGGTGATATTTTACAAGGTGTCAATACCGACCCAGCAACTATCAAAGTGATGCAGGATGCTATCAAAAATGGCACTGGTTTTGACGTTGAAATCCTAAATTATAACAAAGCAGGAACTCCTTATTGGATTCAAATTATTTGTAATCCCCTGATTGACCCAAATGGGGAGCATATGGGATTTATGGCCATTGAATCTGACATCAGTGTGCGAAAACAATATGAACAAGACTTGATAGCAGCAAGAAATGAGGCCATCAAAGCCCAAAAAGCAGAAGAGACTTTTTTGGCACACATGAGCCATGAAATTAGAACGCCTCTGAATGCAGTCATTGGAATGACCAGCCTTTTGTATGAAACAAATTTGAACGAAGAACAGCTCGATTATATCAAAACACTCGATGATTCAGCGAGTTTTCTTCTTGGATTGATTTCCAATGTTTTGGACATTACCAAAATTCAATCAGGAAAAATTGAAGTCGTCAAATCAACCATTAGTCTTACAAAAATCCTAAATACCCTCCAATTAACTTATGAAAATCGAGTTAAGAAAAAAGGACTATTGGTTAAAATAACTAAAGCAAGTAGTACTCCTTCACATATCATTTCTGATGAGCGCATCCTTCAGCAAATCCTAAACAACTTGCTAAGTAATGCGGAAAAATTTACAGAAGTAGGAGAAATTGGGGTTCGGGTGGCTCAAATTACTTGGCAGCAAAAGCCTTCTTTACAATTGGCCGTTTATGATACAGGAGGAGGTATTCCGCCAGAAAAAATCGTATTATTATTCAAAAAATTCAAACAATTGCATGCGCCAGAGTTAACAAATATGAGAGGTACAGGATTGGGGCTTGCTATCACTAAAGAATTAGTAGAAATCTTGGAGGGAGAAATTTCGGTAACTAGTGAAGTCGGGAAAGGAAGTGTTTTTACCGTTAAAATTCCAATCGAATTACCCCAGAAATCTATCAAAAAGAAAAGGGAAAACAATCAACCACTTTCAGAAAATAAATCATTTGCCCATCTTAAGATTTTAATAGTCGAGGACAACTTGATGAATCAAAAATTGATTACTCAATTGATGAAAATGTTGAGTATTCAATTTGATTTGGCAGCCGATGGCAAACAAGCGATTGAAAAAGCAAATTCGGAACGATATGATGTTATCTTAATGGATATTCAGCTTCCTGACACCAATGGATATGAGGTAACTCGAACCATTAAAAA
>CALFWI010000020.1 GCA_937928615.1 uncultured Saprospiraceae bacterium
TATAACTATTTATGGAGTAGAGATGATTTAGCGAGTATTCCTAAGTTATTAGCGTTTAAGCAATTAAAAGTATAAATTGGAAAGCAGTTAAAAATTTAAAGATGAACGAAACGAACAAAAACCTCCTTAAAACGATAGGCCCTGGCTTATTATTTGCCAGTTCCGCCATCGGAACTTCCCATTTGGTGCTTTCCACCAGAGCAGGGGCACATCATGGCTTAATTTTCTTTTGGATAATCTTAGCGGTCTTATTATTAAAATATCCTATCTATGAATTCGGCCCTAGATATGCGGTCGCAACGGGGCAAAGTTTAGTAAAAGGCTATAAAGCACAAGGAAATTGGGCGGTCTATCTGTTTATAGCGGTTATTTTCCTAAATATGTTTTCCGTCACAGGCGCTATTGGGGCAGTTACAGCGGGTTTGCTAAAAACAATGCTGGGGATTTCCTTGTCCATGCCGATTATGGTCGGGATAGTCATAGCCATTACAGTAGGTTTATTGCTATGGGGAGGCTACTCTGCCCTAGACCTGTTTATAAAAATACTCTCCGTTGTTTTATTAATAACGGTTTCTATCGCTTTTTTTGCTGTTTTGGTAAAAGGGCAAGTAACACCCATTGAAAATTTTCAAGCACCCAGTTTGCTAGAAGGAACAGGCTTGGCTTTATTAGTCAGTTTGATAGGTTGGATGCCCGCAGGAATGGAGGCCTCTACCATGAATAGTATATGGGTCGTCGAAAAAATGCGAACGACCAATTACCGACCAAGTTTAAAAGAAAGCCTGTTTGATTTCAACTTAGGTTTTATTTTCGCTGCCATTTTATCCATCATGTTTTTAACAATTGGCGCATTTACCGTTTATGGAAGTGGTCAATTATTAGAAGGGAATTCGACTCAATTTACCACTAAATTATTGGGTGTTTTTACTACTAATTTAGGACCTTGGTCTTATTGGATAATTGCCATTGCAGCTTTAGGAACGATATATGGTACTTTGATAACGGTTATGGATGCCTTCACTCGAAGTTTTGTCAGAGGCATTCTTGTACTAGGTAAAGACCCAATCAATGAAGAAGAAAAACAAGCTGCGTTGACTAAATATTATAAAATTCTTTTACCCATCATTGCGATTGGTGGTTTTTCGCTTTTCTATTTCTCGGCAACAAGTATGGTCAAAATATTAGAATTTGCTACTATCATTGGTTTCTTGACAGCTCCGATAATTGCGTTTTTAAATATTCGAGCGATTACGAGTGATGCGATACCTGTGGCTTATCGACCTTCTAAAAGTATGATAGGTTTAGCTTATTTGGGTTTGGTAGCGAGTTTACTTTTTGCGTTTTATTATTTATCGACTTTGGTTTAACTATTTCTTGAGCCTATTAGGCTAATTTTAATGACCAGTTACTTTGTCCATTACTTTCTTGGCATCTGCGGGCATGGCATCTCCTCGCCAAACAACATGTTGGTCTGGACGAACAAGGATAAGTTTTTTCTCATAAATTTTAGCCGCATGAGCATCTTTTATAGTTACGACTTTCAACCCGACCTTGCGATTTTTTGCAGCAGTTTCAAATGCCGAAACATCCATCTCTTCAAAGCAAATTAAGGTAAACTGGTCTCCTAGTAAATCATGTATCGCTCGCCCATCTGACAGCCAGATACCCGGTACTCTGAATCCTGGATAGGTGCTTGGTTGTAGCTTATCCCATTCAAAAGATGGCGGCGGCGCAGTTTCGTTATCGTAGCAGATGACGGGTGATTTGTCATAGCGATAACCTGCCTCTATGCCTATCGCTTCATTTTCCAAATTACCTAAATCCTTGATGAGCGTACTCAATTTTTTGCGGGCACGTTCTCCTTTGACATCCTCCCTATAGATGGCATCCTTTAAAGACAGCATAATTTTGAAACGTACCAGCATGTGTGCCGCGGAGGCTGCTCGGTTTCTTATGGCCACAGGTCTTCTTTCTGCCTCATAAGCAGCCAATAGTTTCGGCGACCCCCAACCATTAATGACTGCTGCCAATACCCAACCTAAGGCTAGTGCATCTCCTACTCCTGTATTCATTCCGTATCCTCCTGCTGGTGTGACTTGCCGTACCGCATCCCCAGCGAGCCATGCCCTTCCCTCACCAAACTTGTCAACCACACACAATCGAGGTGTCCAAGCGTTCGCAATAGTGACGGTACACTCAAATTCTCGACCAACGAAATTGAATAATTTTTGCTTTGGGTCGATTTTGTCTATCTCCTCCCCTTCTCTTATCGCTGTGTGCAAAGTCCAAGTATCTTTGTCATTTTGAGAAATAACCGTTTCTCCTGTTGGGGATTGAAGATGCCAAGCTTCTCCAAACCGCTCTAATAATTCCTTTTCAGGAGAGGTAAAATGCACCATATATACTTGACCGCTTGGTTTTTTCAGCCCCCGTTTAGCTTCTCTTATTCCATGACCAATCAATTTAAATAGACCTACTTTTTTAACGATACCAAATACATCAATTTCATCTATTCCGATACCCAATGCTTTTCTGGTAGAGCTGCCCGCCCCTTCGCATCCTGCTAAGTATAGCGAGCGAATTTGTTTGATTTCTCCTGTTTTATAATGTTGGATAGTCGTCGTCACCCCTTCCGCATCTTGAACAAAACTATCCAATGCCCAACCAAATCGCACGTCGATATTGGGACATTCTGTTTCCAAATGTTCTTTCAAAACAGGTTCAATAAATACTTGTGATACCCGCATCGCTGGCTCCAAAGTATGCGTGCCATCATTGGCCGCCTTCGCTTTATCTCGGTATTCTGCTACTGTTGGATATTCGAATCGTGCCAGTTCATGTCCGACTAGATTGGTCATCCAGACCACATTAAAGCCATGGTCTTCTGGTATGGCTACCGCCCGCAATTTCTTATGTAGCCCCCACCGACGAAACAATTCCATGCTTCGCCCATTGGTAATGTCCATTTTAGGATGACGGGTCGTAGTCGGATTGCGTTCTACCAAAATCGCTTTGACTCCTTGTTTGTTGAGTTCCAATGCGGTCATTAACCCTACAGGACCACCGCCTGCTATTAGTACTTGAGTATCCATATTCTATTTAAATTTCGCAAATATCAAATCAATAACAATGTCCGCATGTCGTTCAATTTCTTTGGGGTTAAATGGCTTTACATTGTACATCTCTTCCATCTGAAAAGAATGGATAAAAAAAGTATTCGCTGCACCAATTATGATACTTGATAAATTTGCTATTGGAATCCCTTCGAAGTTCAGCATTCCATTTTCCTCTGTCGTATTTTTACCATCAAAAATATAATGTAGCGGAGAGAGAATGTTTTGAACCAACCATTTAGCCCTTTCTGTCTTCGTACACATTTCGTGAAAGATGACTTTATAAAATTCTGGATGTTCTGCCGAGAAATAAATGAACTGTCGAGTAAATGCTTTCAGCGCCGCTAACCCTGTCAAATCTTTTAAGTAGCCTTGGGTCTCCACAATTCGGGCTTTTAGTTTGTCCCCCAATTGGAGAACCGCTTGTCGCCAAATATCCTCTTTATTTTCAAAATGATAGTTCATCAAAGAATTACTAATATTTGCCTGTTTAGCAATATCCTTTAGCCTCGCGCCATCAAATCCATTGTTCGCAAATTCGTGAATCGCAATATCCAAAATCGATTTTTTATCAATTTGTTTATTGGCGACAGGCCTGCCTCTCTTTTTCTTTTCTTCTTTTATCATTTTAATTGAATTTTAATTCAAATATACACAACTATATTTTATTTTCAATAAATAATTCTTTGTTTTTCGATTTTAACTTGTATTAAATTTGGTAAATTTGAATATTGATATATATTTGCATTGATTATTAATTGAATTTCATTTTAAATAAATGAATATGAAGCGCACTTTACCCGTAAAATTTCAACATTTAGTCATGTACACCAAGGATTTGATAACCTCGCATAGATGGTATCGAAACTTGTTCAATCTTCAATTTTCGGCTCAGAATGACCCTGATGGAAGTGCGCTGATGAATCTCGCAGAGCAATCCATGCACTTCTTTAGTTTTGGACACTATCACCATGATATTGCCTTTGCCAGTAAGAAGGGCGTGATGCCAGACAACACCAGTTTATTGAACTATTCCATGCGGCTTAGAGATACTGTATCTATAGATGATTTCATTCAGCGACTGGAACAACAAGGCATCACTTACAAAAAAGGTCGCTTGCTTCAATCGGCCAAAACACCCGAAGGGCTGCAGGCTGTATCCTTCAAAGACCCGAATGGCTATTGGATAGAAATATTGGGTAAGTAATAGAGTAAGTTCTCAATGCTGGTCAGGAGACCAGCGGATAGCCGTGTCTAGTCAGGAGACTAGACACATCGAGCGCCGATATTCCTAGTCTCCTGACTAGGAATGAGTATCTCGTCGTCTCCTGACGACGCTTGTTTTGAGAACTTACGTGATAGACCTTACTCTGAAAGATTCAGACCTCCAAAGTTTTAAAAACTTGGTAGGTCTTTCAAACGAAAAGGTTAGCATAAGCCCTAATGATTTTAAGCATTTTTAAAAAGAATTAAAAAAACTAAAATGGGACGACCAAGACCAGCACATGCCATACCAGAGAAAATGCATCCGATTAGTTGGATATTCAAGAAACGTTGGGTTAGAGAATTATTGCTCTTACGAAAGACCCTTACGGGAAAACGGAGATATAATAAGACGGAAGACTATGGTGTATTCAGAGATAATTCTTGTGTCATTTCTCATTTGGAGCAATCTTCTTATATCGTAACAGACCTAGAAGAAACGAAAGCATGGTTCCTTACAATGGGCTTTACGCATGCTCGAACCTGTGCGCCTGAGCCTCACCCTGACCATGAAGGACATACGCTAACTTGTGCCTACCTCAATGCACGAGACCACGAAGAGTGTATCGTACTCATGGAGCATCGAGATGCAGCTAATAAAATTGTTCTTCCAAGCATCGAAGATGTTTTTCATGCAGCCTACGAGCTTGATGGAAATACCTTAAAAGATGCTTTTAACTATACGGAGGAAATGACAGCCAAAGGTGTGAAACCTTACTACGGCCCTGCCAAACATAATAATTCTGTCCCTTACGGAGATGGGGAGTCTGGAGGTAATGTAGCTGCTTATTATTATACGCCAGATTATCACCATATAGAATTTTGTACGGATATGGATACGGTAGATAATTATGAGGGTCGGTATGGGACGGGCATCCGAACGACGGCTAATGACCAGTATTTGAAAGATAATGTTTGATACAAGAGCAGAGAATAGAGACACATTTCGTTTAAAAATCAGGAAAAAAGTCAAACCATCTTAACATCAAAACAAGCGAAAATGCACCAAAACAAAAACCTAATTCGACTAGCAGCCATTTTATGGATACTGCAAATACTCGCATTTGCCATCGGTTATAATGCCTTTTTAAAACCTTTATTAGCAGGAGACCTCGCTGCTATTGCGGCTAATAAACCTAGTTTTATTACAGGGATGCTTTTAGAGTTTTTAGCAGGCCCCTGTTTTCTAGCTTATACCGTCATCTTACTACCCTACTTTAAAAAAGTAAATCAACCATTATCGGACTGGTATTTTGGATTCAGAATAGTAGAATTTGCCATCATCTGCATGAGTACTATTTTATTATTGAGCCTAGTCAGTTTATCCGAACAATATGGTAGCGACCCTTCCGCTAAAGTGGTTGGAGATACGCTGGTATGGGGAATTGATTGGTCGATGTCCTTGCTGATATTTGTATTTGGTGTTAATTCCTTTGCCTTGGCGTGGTTGCTTTATCAATCTAACATTATTCCACGGTGGTTGTCCAGCTTATTGTTTGTTGTAGCGGCTATTGCCTTATTCGGGCAAGTGGCTAGATATTACGGTACGGATTTTAAAGATGCGGTGATTTTGCCGATTGTTGTGTGGGAATTGATTACGGCGCTTTGGCTTATTGTTAAAGGAGTGGATACTTCTTATATAAACGAAAATGAATCAAGTTAGGAGTCAGGTGACAGGGGTCAGGAGTCAGAGCGTTCTGGGTAAATAATTAGAAAAAGGTCATTTATCAAATACTAAATCGTTCTCTGTTCACAAAATGTGTCTGACCCCTGACACCCCACTCCTGACTCCTGACTCCTGACTCCTGACTCCTGAAAACTAACTAAATCATTCCGAATAGGAATACCCAAGCTATAAATGCCCCCGCCATTAATAAAAACGCTCAAGCTGGAAGAAAATTCAGAGGGTTTGTTAAGTTCAATAGAGGATTAGTACATCGTTCAATAAATTTATTGGTCTTTTGTAATCGCTAATTTCAATTGGCTGATTCTTTTTTTTCCTAGAAAAGAGCTTACTAAATGAATTTGGTGGCTACAATAAACTACAAGGAACTTTTTGAACGATGCAATTAATGATTAATCTGTATTCAGTTAATATTCTTAAAAAAATTAACGATGAAATCGTACGATATATTAATAGTCGGATGTGGCCCAGTTGGAGCTTGCTTAGCACTCCAGATGCGAGATTACGGATATACGATAGGAATATTTGACAGAGAGACAGATGTCTATCATCATCCTCGTGCGATGTTATTAGATGATGAGGGGGCTAGAACTTATCAAAACATGGGTATTTGGGGAGACATGCAATACTGTGTAACCACGTTTAGGTCTGGTCAGACCATAGCGCCCAATGGAAAAGTGATAGGAGGTATCATTTTTCCTGTTGAAAAACCATACGGTCATTCCTACCATTATATTTTTTATCAACCAGAACTTGAAAAAGTAATGCGAGCTAATTTTTCTAAAAAAGAAGGCATCGACTTATATATCGGACATGAAGTTACAGAAGTCAAGGCAGATGTTGAGCAACCGAGTATCGTAGTTAAAAACTTAGCCGATGGGTCTACTCAAGAATATGGGGGTAAATATGTTATCGGTTGTGATGGCGCAAGAAGTCTTGTGAAAAAGTCCATCAACCCGGGTAGAATAGACCAAGAATATTCCCAAGATTGGTATGTGATAGACGCCTTTATAAAAGACGTAAAAGATGTGCCGCTACTCCCAACAGAATTCCAAGCTTTTACGGGTGACCAGCCAGTAACTTACGTACCTGGTGTTGGCTTGCATCGACGATTAGATTTCAGAATTAAACCAGCTGATATGAAATTGTCAAATGAAGAACTCAGAGCTAAATTACCTGACTATCTCTCTTATTATATAAAAGACATAGATAAATTAGAGATTATCAGGGCAGATAGATATACCTATCGGGCTAGTACTGCGGATACTTGGAGAAAAGAGCGCATCATCTTAGCGGGTGATTCTGCACATTTAATGCCTCCGTTTGCAGGACAAGGGATGCAAAGTGGTATTAGAGATACCCATAATTTAGCTTTCAAATTAGACTTAGTACTTAAAGGAAAAGCAGGAGACCAATTATTGAATACCTATGACCAAGAAAGAATCCCGCATGTAGTCGCTACCACAAAAGGGTCTATTTTTTCGGGTAGAATGAACGAAGCACAGGACATCGTCTCTACGGTGATGCGGCGAGTACTCTTCACACTCGTCAATTATAGTGACTTTGTCAAAAGAAAGATGCTTGAAAACATGGAACCAAAGATTCCTTTCACAAAGGGCTTTCTTGGCTCGAATCATAAGGCTGCAGGCACAATGTTTATCCAACCCAAGGTAAAAAATCTAGCAGGCAAAGAAATGTTGATGGATGATTTATTTGGCAATCAATTAACCATCCTTACCAACTTCGCTTTTCCACAATCAACAATAGCTACCTTTCATAAAAAAACCTTAGGAAAGACCTTTACTTTAAAATATGAATTCATCGACCACACTCATGACTTACGAGTATGGATGAAAAAGAATAAGGTCGATTTTGTAATCCTTCGTCCTGACCATTATGTATTTGATGCAGGTCGAAAAGGACAAGAAGACAAAGTATTGAATCAATTATATAGTTTCTTTAATTAATTCAAGTTGCGGACAATGAAGAGTAGAGATTAGAGAGCAGAGAATAGAGACTAAAAACGACGAATAATATAGAAATTCTATCCATTATTTGGTGTATTCCGTAATTTATCTCTCTTCTCTGCTCTCTGTTCTCTCTTCCCCGCAACTTAGTTTAATTAATTTAAAATCAACTTAAAATGGGATATAGCATTCTAAGATTTCAGCAAAATGATAACCTTCATTGGGGTGTTTTGAAAGGAAATAAAATTGCACCATTCGCAGCAGGGGTAAATCACCTAAAAGAAATAATGGATAATCACCTATCCACCGCTAAATCTATAGCGGAGGATTCAAGTGAAGGTTCAATTGACTTAAATACAGTCCATATTGTTAGCCCTGTTACTCGACCAACACGCCTACTCTGTCTTGGGCTTAATTATCACGAACATAGAGCAGAGGTAAAAGCTGATACGCATTCCAAACAAACCTTGTTTTTCAGAAAAGACGAAAGTTCCATTACTGGTCCTACTGATAATATAATCTGGCCTAAAGGATGTAATTTATTAGATTATGAGGTGGAAATGGGTTTAGTCATCAAAAAGTCCATCACCGAACCGATACAAGTTACGCCAGAGAATATTGGGGACTATGTAGCAGGAATGATCCTCGTCAATGATATGTCGCCTAGAGATTTGATGTTTTTTACGCCATTTAGTCAATGGTATATGGGTAAGAGTCAACGTACCATGTGTCCTATGGGACCATATATATATATCTTCGATGAAGGAGAAGCCGCTGTGATGCATAAAATGGAAATCAAGCTATGGGTCAATGACGATTTACGTCAAGATGCCCATACCAAAGATATGATTACAAGTCCTGAAAAGGCTTTGACGCTGGCATCCCAAGGAATAGATTTAGCATCTGGAGATGTTGTATTGACTGGAACACCGGGTGGCGTAGCGGTAAGACCTCCTGGAAAAGAAGAATACAAAAGACAAATGGCGATGGAACCAGTAGAACGTGCTAAAGTGTTCACAAAAAGTCAACTCGCAACTGGTCGATTCTTAAAAGAAGGAGATGTCGTGCGCTGTACTTTAGTATCTGAAGATGGCAGTATTAACCTTGGAGTACTCAGCAATCGAGTAACCAAGTAACAATCTATTTACTCTAGTGGGTAGGAAAAAATAACCTACCCAAATCAATCAACAAATGTTCACCTAATTTATTATTGATATGACCACATCCAAAATAGATGGAAAAAAACTACGCCAAGTCGCAGGTGCTTTCCCAACAGGTGTAACGATTATTACAACTGAAAAAGCGGATGGCAGTATTCATGGCATGACAGCTAGTTCTTTTCTTTCTGTCTCATTAGAACCTGCGTTAGTCTCGTTTTGTGTAAAAGAAAATGCGGCTATTTTTCCACTTTTAGCAGTAGGAAAGACGGTTGGCATCAGTATTTTGGAGGCAACACAGCAACATATTAGCAATCAATTCGCTGGTTTTAATAAAGAAGAAATAGCAATTCCGATGACCCAAACAGCTACAGGCGCAAGCATAATCGATAAAGCTTTAGCTTGGTACTGTACTAAAATACATCAAATCATACCTGCTGGCGACCATTATTTAATTCTCTGCGAAGTCCTAGATTTAGAACGAGCAGCCGATGGAAATCCATTAGTTTATTGGTCAGGCTATAGAACAACAAGTAAGACAACGGTCTGAGTTGTGTAAAACCTAAAATTATTAAAAAACTAAGCAACTCAGCGAGTTGTACTACCTTAAATATTATGAAAAATAAGCCCTTTTCTAAGAATGCAGTCAATAACATTTATACAGGTGAATCCTATCTAGCCTCTTTAGATGATAGTAGAGAAATCTGGTTTGATGGCAAGAAGGTTAAGAATGTGGCGAATCATCCTGCCTTTAGAAATGCTGCTCGGAGTGTCGCTCGATTTTATGATGCCATGCACAATCCTGATTTGCAGGATGATTTATTATTGGAAGATGAACATGGGATTATTACGCATAAGTTTTTTGCGCCAAGTCATAGTCGCCAAGAATTAGATGCAGCAAGAAAAGCCATTGCCATTAGTCAACGAGTGAACTATGGTTGGATGGGAAGAACCCCCGATTATAAGGCCTCCTTTATGGGACATTTGGCAGATAATGCAGGGTTTTACGATAAACCCTTTCAGCAAAATGCGATTAATTGG
>CALFWI010000021.1 GCA_937928615.1 uncultured Saprospiraceae bacterium
TTGACAATTTTTGCATTGCTATCAATCACGAAGTGATTAAACTATAATAACTCCGTATGAAATGCGGAGAATGCTGGCAGATTCGAGTCTCACAATCCTGAAAGGATTGAACTTGTGCAAAAATTGTCAAAGACCCAAAAGTATTTCTTAGTTCAAAAAATCAAAAAGGGGTCTTAAATCGTAACAAAATCAAATCTTCAAGAAGGTTCAGTTTTGTTACGCTTTAAAATCCCTTTTATAAATTTTATCGTTCAAGACAACAAAAATACTATATTCTATTATATTTTGAATTTTATATATTACTCCGTTGGCGTTAATAATATATCTAAAGCAGCTCGGTCATGAAATTTACCATCTCGAATTACAGCATTTATCTTCTGCGTATTTCGAATATCTTCTAAAGGATTAGCCTCCAATAAAACCAAATCTGCCAACATTCCTTCCTCAATCAAGCCCAATTCATTATCTATCTTAAAATACTCCGCTGGTTTAACGGTCGCTGCACCAATAGCTTCTAAAGGCGTCATTCCTGCTTTCACTAGTAGCGCCAATTCCTCGTGTAAACTATAGCCAGGCGTTAAGTAAAAAATAGGGCAATCTGTACCTGCCATTATTTCTACCCCCGCCTTTTGCATATGGCCGACCATTTCAAACATCCATTTAGCATAATCTTTACTACCCTTATCAATAGGTGTGTCCCTAGCAAAAGCAATAGAATTTTTCGTCCAAGCATCTCGAATTTTTGCTGGTAAAAAAGTAAAAGACCGTTGCCAATCAGTTCTAGTAATAAAACGCTCTGAAAAAGCGGTCATAATAGAAAAAGTAGGAATTTGCCAAGTCCCATTATCCGCCAAATGTTTTAGGACTTCCGTTCTTCTTGCAGCATCTTGATTAGCTACGGCGTGTGCCCTTTGTGCTTTGTGTATATTTCTCCGTAAAGTTGAACCAACTTCCTCTTTTCCATCAAATAACATTTTTTGACGCGTCTTTAATAAATCTTCCCAATCCGATGAACAAGCAAATTCTAGATTCCGCATATGTTCCATACTAGACATGCCCGCATCAGATGCTTCAATTACATCCATACTTAAAGGAACATGTCCTGTTATTGGTAAACCTGCCGTTTTTCCTTTGGCCACAATCGCCTTAAATGCTTCAGGCGTCAACATTTCATACGCCTTTAGTAAATCTACTTCTGCCGCAATCATTTCATCGGCATTCTTTTCAGCCTCAGTTACTGTTCCAGCACCAAGTCCTAAATGCGGATTATAAGGCGTACTCCCATCATAAACCGTAGGTTTACCATCCAAAAGTGGCCCAGCTACCATCACTCTAGGGGCATTTTTTGGATTATTTCTAGCCTTTTCTCTTTCTGGTAAAACTAGCGGTAATTGTCCACCCGTATCCCGAATACTCGTAATACCATGCGCTAAAAACAAACGAAACATGGAAGACTCCAACCCTTCCGTAAATACTAAATGCACATGCGCATCCCAAAGTCCTGGAATCAAATATTTCCCCGTTCCAATAACCGTCCGTTTAGCACCCGTTGGCGCCATATCCGCAGCTTTCGCCACTTTAATAATTCGATTGTCTTTCACCAAAACAATCATGCCTTTCTGCAAACCATTCTTCGCATCAATGACGTTGATGTTTTGGAATTTAATATCGGCTATACTAGTTGCTGGTTTTTGGTTGCTAGTTGCTAGTTCTTCGTTGCTGGTTGCTAGTTTAGTCGTTTCGCAAGCATTAATACTTAGGAAAATAGCAAAAAGTAAAACTATTTGGAAATAATATTTCATCTTCTTTTTTTGATAATTAAGAGATTTAACGTTAGTATTCGACCAAATTTAAAATGACGGATTCGTTAATTTTATCTTCCGTAGCTTGGAAATTCATTTCCAAGGGAAATTAAATAATCCAAGTTGCGGAGCAGTTAAAATGGTTATATTGTTGTATGGTTATATTGCTAATGGGGCTAAAAATCTCGAACCAGCCCACTAGCAGTCTGGCGGGTTAAGGGTTATCCATTACCGTAACAATGAAACAATATAGCAATACAACAATTGTCCGCAACTTGAGTTAAATAATTTTCTTTCTTGGAAATGAATTTCCAAATTACGTTTTACCCGTCAAATAGACATGTTTAGTCGAACACTAGGTTATTTCATGAATTTATCGTTCATATTCCATCGTTCATCATTCATCACATCATTTTTTAAAAGCCTTCTTAGCAATCCCATACATCATATAGCTCACCCCTAAGATAACTATTAGTCCGGGTAAACTACCAAAAGATTCAGACACTAAAGCCAGTACATTTGAGCTACCATAAATAGCAACAGGAATCGCCAATAAAATACCAATCAACGCTTCTCCTGTAATCAAACCTGAGGCAAATAATAAACCTGCATTATTACTACTTTCTGACGCCACTTTAAAATCGGCATCATTAGTATTACCTCGATTACTATTTTGATATCGACTAACCGCCCAAGCAATCAAACCGCCTAACATAATCGCCGAATCCAATTCAAAAGGTAAATATAAACCTACTGCCACCGCCAAAACAGGCACTCTAAAATCACTCCCTCTAGATTCCTGAAATTTATCTACAAAAATAATGGCCACCCCAATCGCCATACCAATATAAACCATCGTCCATGGCAAGTTCCCTGTAAATACTCCTTCTGCGACACTTGCCATCAAAGTCGCCTGTGGTGCGGCTAAAGCATCAGGTTGAGCTTCCGTCACAGGGCCAAATCCATAGGCGGTATTCAACAATTGTAGAACCAAAGGAATCGTTACAGCAGCAGATACAACCCCTACCATCTGCATAATCTGTTGTTGATAAGGCGTTGCTCCTAAAATATGCCCTGCTTTTAAATCTTGCATATTGTCCCCTGCAATCGCTGCTGCACAACAAACAACTGCGCCAATTAAAATCGCCGCCGCTGGTCCTTTTTCTGCACCTGAGCCCAATAAAGCTAAGAGTATCAAAGCGGAGGTTAAAATAGTCGCAATTGTTACACCCGAAATAGGGTTATTAGAACTACCCACCAAGCCTGCCATATATCCTGCTACTGCGGAAAATAAGAATCCAGCAATAATCATCAAAATCGACATGAGAATAGTAATCGTCACGTCTTCAATTTCTCGAATATAAATAATAAAAATGGGCACAATCATCGCTCCAATAGCAATAATCACCCAAGACATGGGGGCATCTTTTTCTGTTCGTAAAACAGTGCCGCCTGCCTCTTTATTTTTGATAGCCTCCAATCCACTCTTAACTGCAAAAACTAGCGAATCTTTTAAACTAATCAATGCCCATAAACCGCCCACGACCATCGCGCCTACCCCTAAATAACGAATTTGTTCACTCCAAATATCATAGCCTGCATTGACTTCATTCCCTGCTTCAGGCATTCCATTCATTGCCATATAAATTGGAATCGCAATCCACCAACTAATAGCGCCTCCAGCAAAGACTAAAAAAGCAATCCTAACTCCTACAATATACCCAACCGCAATTAAAGCTGGAGATAGATTCATTCCCATATAAAGATAGGCTTTATTGCCTGCTACGGCAGCAGCTTCCGCTACGCTATCCCATAACTTAAAGCCAGCTTCTGCTACTTTAATTCCTGCCCCCAACAAAGCACCCCACACTAAATATTTGACCGAGTCTCCTCCCTTTTCTCCTGTTTTTAATAATTCAGCAGTAGCGACCCCCTCTGGAAACAATAATTTTTGTTTCACAATCAAAGCTGACCGTAATGGAATCGTAAACAACACCCCCAAAACACCACCACAGAGTGCAATCAGCATTGTTTCTAAATAACTAAAATCCGTCCAATAGCCCATGATAATTAAGGCAGGGAAAGTAAAAATGGCCCCTGCTGCTACCGATTCTCCTGCCGAAGCAGCCGTTTGCACAATATTATTTTCGAGAATATTAGAAGTTTTAAATAGCTTCAATATAGCCATGGACATCACCGCTGCTGGAATCGAAGCCGAAACGGTCATCCCTGCAAATAATCCTAAATAGGCATTGGCTGCGGATAGAATGATGGATAAAATCGCTCCTAAGATGAAGGCTTTGACCGTAACTTCTGGTAATTTTTTATCGGCCGAAATATAGGGTTTGTGTTGGTCTTCCATGTTGTTGGATTTTATTGGTTAAACTCGAATCGGATGTAAGTTAGTAAATAAACCGAAAAGGAAATAAGTAGCAATCACAATTTTTAGGAAGCCAAAAAATTAAACAATAAGCGATGTTAAACCTAAAATGCAATATAAGTTCAAATAATTGCAGATTTAGTATAAAATGGCTTTGCTTTTTGTGCTTAAATTTGTCCTATCAAAACTTAACACACTGACTATCAATAGGTGATATTTTATATATAAATAGACACCGCTACTGGAAATTTTGATTCTAGGAGTAAATGATTAAATGAGAAAACTAACACTCTACCACTTAAATGTGAGGTCTTTCCTTGTAATTTATTCATTTCCCCATCCTGTTTTTAATGTTTCCGCTCCTATTATTTAACCTCAAAGCGTAACCTATGGGCTACTCTTTACAAAAAAATGTAGATGAAAAATTTTAAACTATTAAAAATGTTTGCGTTCATTTTAATGGCCTCGCTATTATTACCAGCCTGTACCAATGAAGACCTCACGCCTATTTTAGGGTGTACAGAAACCGACGCCCTAAACTTTAATGCCAATGCGACCAATAATGATGGTACTTGTGCTTTTGCTAGTAAAAAAATAGTGGGCGAATGGCGGGCAGAACTTTGGGAATTAGCAGGAACTGATTTTGTTTGCTCAGACTTTATTTTAAACTATGATTTTCAAGAAGATGGACATTTTGAGTATACCTTTACGGGTAGTGTTCTTCCTTCTTTTGTTGGCTATGGAAATTGGGGATTAGTAGGCAATGAATTACAATTGGATTATGGAGGAAAAGGGCTTAATTGGAAATT
>CALFWI010000022.1 GCA_937928615.1 uncultured Saprospiraceae bacterium
TCTTTGACAATTTTTGCACAAGTTCAATCCTTTCAGGATTGTGAGACTCGAATCTGCCAGTATTCTCCGCATTTCATACGGAGTTATTATAGTTTAATCACTTCGTGATTGATAGCAATGCAAAAATTGTCAAAGAACCTAAGTTATTCTCTAACTTCTGACAGAAAAATTTATTTTTCGGTCTGACTTCTGACATCTTTTGTCCAGTAGTAAGACAATTATGGTCGAGTACCTAGTGGTTTAGGAATTAAATAAGTCCTAGTTTATTTCAAATAGTTTTTATTTATCAGTTATCGGTTTTCTAAGCACTAATCCAACCAGCAACCAGCAACTAGCAACTTTTTTTACTATTACGAACTTCATGCCTCAACCACTAGCATCACCTACTTAATCACTCAACACCACCTTTTTAGTCATCACCCCCGTCAACGTTTGAAATTTTAAAAAATACATGCCTGTAGGCAACTCCCCTTTTTGAAGTTCCACTTGATACCGCCCTTTTGCTTGTGTACCTAGCGGCCATTCTTTGAGCAAATCACCTGCTAAATTCCATAGGGTTAACTGAGTTGGACTATCTTGAGGAAGCGTATAATCTATAATGGCGGTATTGGAAAAAGGGTTTGGGTAAATCGTTAATTGTACGGTTTCTTTTGGGGTGTTTTCAATAATAGTTGTGGGTAAATAATGAGCGATGAAGGATTGATTGGTTGAATTTTCGGGACTTGGACAATCGGCAATTCTTGCAGTAAAATTACTACCTGTCGAAGCGGTAAATCCTGGTAATAAACGGATATTTTCTCCTGCTTCGTAAATGATTTCTTTGGTTGGCAAAATGGTGGCGGCAGAAGTAATGAATTGAGAGGTATTCACGGTACGATTAATGGATTCTGGAGCACTTAGGGTTTGACTAGTTTGACAAGAAGCAATAGTAACGCCATTTACCTTAAAAGTGTCAAATAAAAAGCCATTTAAATACCATCTTTTATAGCCGATACTTTTGTATAAGAAACCCACCTCGGTTATATCATTAAAATTCATGGGTTGATAAATGGGATTTTCTGGTAAAAAGAAATCATCCGCCGTTGGGGTGAAATTAGCCCAGCGTTTCCCTACTTCATTTGAGTTATTAAATGCCGTTAATTTAAAAGGAGGCAAGGGGAAATCTCCATTTTCTGTCCAGCCAAGCGTATCAACATCGGTTAATAATGGTTCAGAAAAATAATAGGCAGACCCATTTCTAATGACAAATCGAAAGTCGGCCGCACCGTTCATTTGGAGGGTATTGACTTCCAACGAACTTTGGGTGGTATCATTATTAAAACCCACTTGTGGCAAATGCATATTGTTCATAAACTGGTCTTTCCGCCATAAGAAAAGTAGGTCTAAATTTCCAGGCAAATGGTCTGGGTTGTCAAATTCTAAAATGGCGGCTCTTTCATGCATCGGAAACGTAAAATCTGTTGGATGGTGCGGATTGTGAAGCTGTAGTCCTCCATAAAATTCAGATTGATTATAAGCTTCATTGGTATAAATCCGTTCTGCATCGGTGGTGCCGAAAGGCATGATTTGAGTATGCCCATTGTCCCTAGTTTCTCTTGGCCGTTGCACAAAAAAATCACTATTGAATGGTCTGTTTAATACGTTTAAATTAATCAAACTGGCAAGGTCTGGTATGGTTTGTATCCGCACGGCATTATCCAGACTTGTTGACCGTTTGTTACTTACCGCAAAATCAGCGAGGCTTGCTTTGTCGCCAAGTATTTCGATTTTCACGACTCCGTTTGTATCAAAATTGGCTAAAGCAATATCAAAAGTAGTACTATCAAAAGGCGCAATTTCTGTGATTACTTTTAAATTGGGCGTCGCTGCCCCTTTTGAAATAACGGCCGAAGTATCAAATCCAATTACGGGTTTACTAAAAACGGCGGTAAAATGAATGGGGGTATACAGGGTTGGGTCTTCTTGACCTGCTGCTTGGTTGACGGTTACCGTTGGTGCGTCCGCACCTGCAAAGACCACAATTGGGTTAATGGCGAATGCAGTTTGATTGCTAAAGCCATTGATATTGGTCGCCACCCCTTTTGGAATAGCCACTTTAATGCTGCCATTACCGATTAATTGGGTGACCATAATTTCATAAGTAGTGCCGTCAAAAGGAGCGATTTCAGCTAAGGTCATTTGGCTGTTTACATCGATTGCAGCTCCTGATAGTACTATATCTTCCAGCGTAAAATCGGCCGTTGGTTCACTAAAAACAGCGGTAAATTTTGCGGTGGGATTTGTCGTAGGACTAGGCTGACTGTCACTTTTATCCAATCTCAAAGTAAATTCTTCCGTTGGACGTGTGTAGGCTTCAAAATTGGTAAATTCCAGTCGAGTATCAAATTGGGTTCTGTAATGATTAAAGATAAAACCAACTGCTTGCACATCGTCGAAAGTCATGGGTGTAGGCAGAATGGGAATGGGTAAAGTTAAATTTCCAGTCGTTGGGTCAAAAGGAAACCAGCGTTTTCCGGGGGTACTAGCATTATTAAAAAAGTCTAATTCTATCACCTTTTCACCTTCATTGCCTTCTCTAAAATCAGATACATAAAATTGGTCTCCGTTTTTGACGACAAAGCGCAAATTGGCAGGGTCGTCGTCTCCATAACTTGCTCGAATGCCCATTTTAAATTTCCCCAGTGTTACTTTCTCTTCGGTATCATAACCATTCAAAAATTGGTCTTTTCGCCATAATATAATGCCTTCCGAAGTAGCTGGTCCTGTCCGACAACGAAAGCCATCATGGTTACCATAATTAGCCAGACCAAACTCTAAATGACTAACGGTATCCGCTAAATAGTCGATATTAAATCCACCATATAACGTTGTTTGGCTATTATTGGAAGTAAATATGGCTTCTCCATCTTCCAGACTAAATGGAATTTGCAAGAGACTATCATAAGGCCGCTGGAAAGGTCTATTTTGTTGAATGGAAATAGCATGTTCAAATATCGCCATGCTGTCTGGCCCATTAAAATTGATGAGCAAATTCCCCTCGGGTGTTGCCGAAGTATCTTCGGGTAAATACCACCAAGCGGGGGTGTTATTGTCGATAAATTCATCAATAGCAGCCTGTTTAGGGGCGTATCGTCTATCATGCGAATAATTATCAAAAGCGCCCCAACTACCATATTTACTACCATCTCCCATTAGATTGAAATGCATGAATAATTCTCCACCGACTTCTTTCCAACGATTTAGATAATCCAAATAAGCTGCTTTCATTCTTGGATGATGGTTGACCGCAATTAGTTTATTGGTAAAGGCAGTATCTTCTCGAACAAAATCTAATCCCACTAAATGCTGACCTCCTTCATAAGCGATTAAAGGCAATCCTCTTGATTGGAGCATATCTATCTGACCTCTAATACCATCCATCGTACCCGTCAATTTATGCAAACATAAATCTATGACCTCGTCCAATGTTAAGTCTTTTTCTTGTTCAAAATTTTCGGGTTTACCTGTGATGCCTCCAAAATAAGGCGCAATAGCGACGGCATCCGTTTTGGCTAAATTATCCTTGTAATCTACAACCATTGAGGTCCAATAGACATTATAATTTTGCCAAGCGATGATGTTTTGAACTTGTTCATTTTCGCCAAAAACGTCGCCGAAAATATCAAATATTTGCCCGACTCTTAAGGCGTAATACTCCGCAGCAAAATTGCCCATTTCAGTCAGCCCCAATTCTTCTCCTTTTTGCGCACAATAATAGAATTGTCCAAAAGCAAAATTCCAAACTTCATTAGAATATTCGAGGTATAATTTTCTATCTGGATGCAATTGCGCTTTAATCAGTTCGGCTGCTTTACGCACATATTCATCGTCTGCGGCATGAGGTACACAATACCACATATCTGCTTCTAATTCATTACAGAGTGCCACCATGTATTCAAGTGAAACACCTTCGTCTCTTGATTGGGTTTGGTGTAGAGGAGTGGTTCGTTGTGCCCAAGTTTCCAAGGGGCTAAAATTGGTTTCTCCCCAATCCATAAAGCGAATCGCCGTATATTTTTTCAGCACGTCCAAAAATCGGTCGTGGAATAATTCTGTCTCATAAGTCTCTAAATAGCCAGGTAGAATAAACCGTGTATTCCGAATATAATCCCCTGTGTTATTAGGGTCGGTGGAATAAATATAAAACCAAAAGCCAAAATCCCCTTCCTTCACATCGACTTCCCAATGATGGTCGTCAATCACTCGTATTTCTTCGATGTCTCCAAGAATATGAATCTCTCCTTCTCCTTCCCATAATAAATGATACGTTCCCGTTGGTTTATCAAAAGCCCCATCCATCAACATCGTCTGAACAAAATGTGCAGAATCAGGATGTGCTTCGGGAAAGCCCGTCAGCCAACCCAAAGAATCTAACATCAACGGCCCGCCTTCATGCCAGCCACAATTATGACATTGCGAAATCCATTCTCTCGAATATTTAAAAGCATCTGTAAATGGGTAATCTCTACCCCAAGACCTTAAAAAAGGAAGGTTCGTACCTATGGGGGTTTGATGATTGGGGGCTTGGGCGGGTAGACTAATAATCGTGAGAAAAAAGAAGCCAATGCTTATAAGAAAAATGTTCAGTTTCATATAGTGAAGGATATTTTTTGGAAAGTAAAGTTAGTTAGAATTATGGATTTGTTTTTAATTTTCAAATCCTGCCCAAATATTTCCTAAGTTATCCTCATGAATATCATAAAGATTGAATAAGTCTGACATTGAATCAGTCCTTAGCTCAATATAGGATAACTTAGAACTAGCTCTTAAATCAAATTTAAAGAGGTATTTATGTCTAGTCGCTACCCATAGATTACCAAAATTATCTATCAAAAATCCTCTAGCAAATCCATAAGAAATATTTTTAGCCATTGCAATGGATTGAATAATTGATGTGGGTTCATCTTTTTGAAAGTAAAATGGGGGGGAGATTTTGTGTAGCCCTTTACCCCAAACACCTAACCATAAGTTTCCTGTTTCATCCTCGACTGTAGTATTAAAAAATTCTTCTTTTAAATTATGGTTAATTCTTTTAAAACTTTTTTGCTTTGGTTCAAAAAGACCGATAGTGGAGATAAATGATTTTGATTCCGTTTCTTCCCTTAGTAATATCCAATATCCTCCCTCCTTTCTTTTAGTCATCCATGTTACTCCCCAGTTTCTTGATGTATCGGGTTGAATAATTTGACTGTAATCGAGCGTGTTTAATGAAGCGTTTTCTTCATAGGCTAAGAATTAACCATCTAAATTGCATAGGTATTTTCGTTGAAATAGAACTATTAATTAAGCATTAGAAATGATGATATTTAGTATTTAAGTAAGAGAGAGCAGCACTAAAAGTAATAAATCCACTTATGGTATTTTTACACTTATCTTCCTTTTAAAAAAGCATGCAGAATATCAAAAATTGACATTCCGCAAACTTCAATTGGAGTTATAAAGCCATTTTTATTGTTTTAATACTTTCACACTTCGCTGATACAAACCACTTTTTAACCGCAATAAATACAAACCATTCGGCAATTCACTTAGGTTTTGATTGATTAGTTGCTGATGGCTAGTCGTGAAGTTCGTCCATTGTTTGCCTGCCATATCGAAAATTTGAATATTAACTTCCGTTTCTTCCATGTATTCTAGTAGAATATTTAACTCTTCTTTGAAGGGTACAGGAAAGACTGTCAGTGGCGTATTTTTGGCTAGTAATTCCTCCTGTGTGCTAGTTGACATTTCAGCTTGAAAATTAGGCCGAAGCATTAAGGTAGGAAAAGAACCATCTGAACCATTTATCCAAGTGGATAATCCATCAGAATTAAAATCAAAAAATGCCCATCCACCAAAATCTGGTTTATTATCATAATTAAAAGCAATAGTTACTTGTGGTTCCTTTATTCCTACAGCAAAAACATATTTACCTGCGGGTAAGCTTACCGTTTCAGGTAGTTCAAAAATTATAGTTGAAATGTCTACCGCAAAAGCATCTGTTATAGCAAATGGTCCAGTTCTATAAATTTCTCCCTCCTCTATTTCTCCATTCTCATTAACGGCTTTGATTAGAAAATCAAAAACGCCTAAGGAATCCGATCCAAATTCTGAACCTTGTACAGAAAAAGAAGTTAATTTATCAGCAGTCAGTAAATTAAATTCTGTTCCATAATATCCACCTCTTGGGTTTGTTTCTGGATTAATAGTAAATAAAAATTCTCCTATACCGTCATCCTTTGCCATAGTAGTTTCGCTTACTTCTAAAAATCTCGTATCCGTGTAAAATACTTGCCCTAAGTTGGCTTGACTAGCGGAAATGTTAAATTGATAATTTCCTACTTTAGTTGGTTTAAAAAATAGAAATGTACTTTGAGTCTCCCCCTGCGCTACACTAATAATTTCTGATTCTGTTGTTACTACTGTTCCATCTAATAGTACTTCTAAGTTAAACGTTGTTTCTTCTAAATCATTCGCTCCTGTATTTTGTATTTGATATTCATAAACCACCTCCTCTTCTAAGTGATTTAAAGTGACAATCGTTAAAGGGTAATCGTTGTTTCTTAAGACCACCGCATCATAATCTAATAGGCTTTGTGGTCCCCAATTATACATGACCCCTGCTTCTACCGTTCCAGGATAGTTCGCATAAGCACCAATATTTTGAGTCGTTCCTATAAAATCGGTAGCCAATAAACCTTTGTCATCGACGATTTCCCAATTCTCTAAGTCGCTTGTTCTAACTGTTCCTGTGATGCCCAACTCATCACCTACACCTAATGTTTGTCCTGAAATAATAAAATCGTTACTGGAATTAGGTAGATAATTAATGACTGAGGGATTTACAATAGGGTTACTTTTTGTCCAAGTTTGTCCACCATCGTTAGTCGCATAAGCAAGTACAGGTCGAAATAAAAAATCAACGTTCAAATTAGATGCAAACATAAAGGTTTGTGCATCTTTCATTGCTACAGAACCATGTACCAACCCTTCTTCCTCAAAAAGAGGAGAGCTAAATTTTTCCCAGCTATATCCTCTATCATGACTAATCCAATAGCCTGTACCCCCAATAATAATAGTCGAATCAACTACCTCATAATTACTACTAGGTGCATACGTAAAAGTGCCGACAAATTCATTTTCATCCTGTGGTGGTAAACTTCGACCTTCTGGAATGACCCAATCATTTCCACCAGCATGACTCCAGGTTTGTCCACCATCAGCTGTGACGCTCATGATAGTAAAACCAAGTTGATTGTCGGTTCTATCTCCACCAAATACCCAACCTTCCTGCTCATTAAAAAAATGAATATAGGTAGGAGAATGCGGATAACTATCTAGTTGCTGCCAATTTTCTCCTCCATCGGTCGTTTTATAAATAACATCCATTGATAAATCATTAAAAAAATCTGGTCCCCATAGCGTGACATAAGCAGTATTTGCATCTACAGCGGCGATATCAATAGCATAAAAACCTGTAGTATTAGGGATAGGGAATTGTTCCCAAGTTAGGCCACCATCCAAAGATTTAGAAATAGTTGCTAAATCATCTGATGGCGGACTAAAAATAAATACACTAGAAGCCATCCAAATAACATTTTCATCCGCCATTTTGATGGAATTAACTTCTTGACCTAATGGAATAGCATCGCTCGCTATTTTATTCCAGACTTCTCCTTCTTGATGATTTCGACTATTTGCTGTTGTTTCACTATTTTTGGTCGTCGCTCGTTCAGGCGATAAAATAGTGGATTGTTTTAAGGAAACGTTTTTCCGCTGCTGTAGCCAAGATCTTTGAGCGGTCAAATGAATAGCTAAAAAAGAACAGAATGCGAGGAGTAAAATTTTAATTTTCATAAATAATTGTTTTGAATTAATAATTAGTTTTGGCATTATTTGATTGGTTAAAACTGAATCGTTTAACCAAGTAGCTAACACCCAAGATTAGTGTATAAAATATTGTTATTTTCATTGCTTATTGACGCTTGCTCTTCGTTGACTGATATAATCAACGGTGTCTTTAATGGTTTTTATGTTTTCAAATGCGGTACAATGGATAGACAAATTGAAACGCTGTTCAAATTCCATCATTAATGCTGCCATATCTAAGGAGTCTAAACCTAAATCTTTATCATAAGTCGCTTTTTTAGTAATGGCTATAGGAGAAATACCCATTTGAATAAGGATCAGT